>PHAV01000005.1 GCA_002841765.1 Deltaproteobacteria bacterium HGW-Deltaproteobacteria-4
GCAGTCGAGCACGTCTTTCGGTATGGCCATCGGTTCCTCCAGTGGTTACGGGTTGTAACCGACGATGACCATTTACACAAAGTTTTTTACACCCTCGATAAAGGACAAACCGAAAAAGAAGAAGTAACAAAAGCCCACGTCCGCGACTACGACTGCACCACTGCCTCCGGTGCTCTCGTCCACGTCCAGTCACACGAAGACAGACAGCAGCGTCCGCCAGTACTGTCGTCGCGGCACTGCTACAGATCCAGACTAAACGGAGTAATGACACAATTAAACTGTGGCGGAAGGAATGGATTAACGCTGGGCGATGAAGACGGAGAAAGAGAACGCCGCGTTATACAAACTGGATTGAGGTGCCAGTAGTTATAACTTGGTCGTTGAACGGTAGGGGGGAAGTGATTTGGCAGGAAATTTGACGCAAGCAGGAAGGAAAACGGCAACAAAACGGCAACAAAAATATCAACAAACTAAAGTGGCTTACGGATATTTCCGTAAGCCACCGTATTTACTGGTCGGGATGAGAGGATTTGAACCTCCGGCCCCTTGCTCCCGAAGCAAGTGCGCTACCAGACTGCGCTACATCCCGACATGACTTCCTATTAACAGACGGGTTTATTAGCATGGGCGGGGAGGAAATGCAAGACGATTTTGTCGAATATGAAACGCTCAGCGTTTACTACGGGACCGGGGCGATCTCTTCCGGCTCTGGTCGCGGCAGCAGCACCCACATCTTCCCGGTCTGCTTCATCCTTCCCGCCAAAGTTCCGGCCGCCTCCCCTTGTCCCCAGAAGAAATCGGCCCGGACCGCGCCACGGATGGCACCGCCGGTGTCGTGAGCGACAACCAGTCGTTGTAACGGCTCTTTGCTGCTGGGCCTCGTTGTGGAAAGGAAGACCGGGGCGCCGAGAGGGATGGTGCGGGGATCGACGGCAATGCTGCGTTCGGCAGTCAGGGGGATGCCGAGGGCGCCGGGGGCTGTTGCCGGACTGCCGGGGAGAATTTCAAAGAAGATATAGCTGGCGTTTTCATTGAGTAGAGCCGCGGTCTCGTTCGGGTTTTGCTGTGCCCAGGCTTTGATATTCTGCATCGACATCTGATCCTTGGTCATCTCGCCGCGCTCAAGGAGGAGTTTGCCGATGGAGCGAAAGGGGTAGCCGTTCTGGTCGGCAAAGTGGACCATGACGGCGCTGCCGTCATCAAGGAGGACTCGTCCCGACCCTTGAATATGCATGAAGAAGAGTTCGACCGGATCGTCGATCCAGAGGAGTTCCTTGCCGGCGAGAAGGGCCGGATCGGCTTCGAGCTCGGCGCGACTGTAGTAGGGGACGATTTTGCGTCCGACCAGTCGGCCGCGCAGGCGGTAGTTGGCGAGATCGGGGTAGACGCTGCGCAGATCGACAACTAACAGGTCGTCGGGGAGCGCGTAGAGGGGGTAGCGGTAGCGGTCACTGCGCTGGCGGCTGCCGTTGAGGTTGGGGATGTAATAGCCGGTGACCAGGCCGGTGTCACTGCCGTCAGGGTTGCGCACCTGATGGGGGATGAAGTGTTCTTCGAAAAAAGCGCGGACAACGTCAGGGCCGGGATCGACCCTGGTCGCCGCGTTGCAGACCGAACCCCAGTCGGCGCGCTTCTTTATGGACGAGCACCCTTTGATAAAGGCGGCGAGAGCCGCAGACGGATCATCAAGAAGCCAACCGTCGACGGCTGTCCAGGCGACGGGAGTCAATGGAGAGACCGGGAGCAGCGCCGGCGTAGTCAGTTCAAAGGGCAGGGGCGGCGGTGGGGTGACGATGGTGATAAGCGCACCGGCCTGGGGAGGTGGCGGTGTCACCCGCTCCACCAGCGGGCCAGCTTGCGGCCCTGCGCCGGGGAGGGTACAAGCACTGAAGAAGCAAAGAACGAGCAGGCCGAGGAAAGATTTTAAAAGAGAGGTCATGGTTTCACAGGACTATCGGGGAGAAGCTTCACTCCCTGCTGAGGAAGAACTTTGGTTGGTGTATAGCTGAATTCCCAGGAGCTGTAGCTGGGGGCGCTTTGGAAGGTGATGTATTCCTCCGGGAAGCCGTCCTGCCGGAAGGGGGTCTTGGAACTGGTGCTGCGCACCCCTTTGATCTTGCCGAGCGCCTGGCCGGCGTCGCTGGCGCCCTCAACGTTTCCGCCGGCGCCGACCACCTCAAACGCTTCATTGGTGAAGGGGTCAAGGTAGAGCTTGCGCAGATGGCGTTTGGTCTGCGCTGAGCGCGGATCCTGGAGCAGATCTTCCAGGGAGTTGGGGTAAGCCCCTTGCCCTCCCGGGCTGGTTGTGTAGTAGCTTTCAATTGCCCGACGGTACTGATCGCCACGGAAAAAGAG
Organism: Deltaproteobacteria bacterium HGW-Deltaproteobacteria-4; assembly: GCA_002841765.1. Taxonomy (NCBI): domain Bacteria; class Deltaproteobacteria; species Deltaproteobacteria bacterium HGW-Deltaproteobacteria-4. The sequence continues at coordinate 2,356 of PHAV01000005.1, forward strand.
TTCCTCTTCCCGTTCGCGCTGCATCACCTGTGACCAGGTCTGTCCGGTCAGGCCGAGCATCAAGCCGATCACCATGATGGCGAAGAGGACAGTAAAGAGGGTCATCCCTCGCTGCGAAGAAAGGCGCATCGTTATCAGCTTATTTGCACTTCCAGGTTGTCCCCTGGGGGCTGTCGAGAAGGAGAATCCCTTTGGCGGCAAGTTCGTCGCGAATCTGGTCGGAGCGGGCAAAGTCACGATTGGCACGGGCGGCCTGGCGTGCGCTGATCAAAGCTTCGATCGCTGCCGGGCTCAGTCCGGTTTCACCCAGCCCGGCCTGTTTCTGCTTCTCCAGCCAGGCTGAGGGCGCCGAGCTAAAGAGACCGAGGACGTTGCCGAGCTTGATCATGCCGTCGCTGGCGGCTTTGACGGCGGTCGCGGCGGCGCTGTCGAAAGCGAGTTCGGGGATCGCCGTTACCCGGTTCAGGGCCCGGGTCAGATCGAAAAAATGACCAATGACCAGAGCGGTGTTGAAGTCATCGTCCATCGCCTCTTTAAAGCGGGATTCGAGGATGCATGCTCGTTCGCGCAGCTCTGCAATCTCTTCGCGCTCCGGCTGGTTGCTCTGCAATTGCGCCGCTTGGAGAAAGTCGTCAGCAGCAGCCAGGGCTTGATAAAAACGGCTCAGCCCGAGGCGGGCTTCGTCAAGATTCTGGTCCGAGAAGTCGATGGGGGAACGGTAGTGGGCGGTGAGGATGAAGAAGCGCAGCACTTCGGCGTCGTAAGTCTTGAGAATGTCGCGGATGGTGAAGAAGTTGCCGAGGGATTTGCTCATCTTCTCGTGATTGACATTGACAAAGCCGTTGTGCAGCCAGTATTTGACAAAGGGTTTGCCGGTCGCCCCTTCGCTCTGGGCGATTTCATTTTCATGATGGGGGAAGACCAGGTCTTTACCGCCGCCGTGGATGTCGAAAGTCTCGCCGAGGTACTGTATGCTCATCGCCGAACATTCGATGTGCCAGCCGGGACGCCCCGGGCCCCAGGGGGACTCCCAGGCCGGCTCGCCGGCTTTGGCGGTCTTCCACAGGGCAAAGTCCATGGGATGGCGTTTGAGTTCTCCTGGCGCAATACGGGCGCCGGCGCGCATTTCATCCATATTGCGCTTGGAGAGTTTAAGATAGTCAGGAAAGCTCTCGACCGCATAATAGACATCGCCGCCGCTGGCGTAGGCGCGGCCGCCAGCGATCAGGCGCTCCACCAGGGTGATGATCTGGCTTATATGCTGGGTCGCCTTGGGCTCGATCGTCGGTTTCAGCAGGCCGAGGGCCGCCATATCTTCGTCAAAGGCGCTGATAAACTCTTCGGCGAGGTCGACGCTGTCGATGCCGCGCTCGTTGGCGCGATTAATGATTTTGTCGTCGACGTCGGTGTAGTTACGGACATAGGTGACATCATATCCGGAAAACTGCAGATAGCGGTAGATGATGTCAAAGACGATGTTGGCGCGGGCATGACCGACATGGCAGTAGTCATAAACGGTGACGCCGCAGACGTACATGCCGACGTGCCCCGGTCGTAGCGGCACAAACTCTTCTTTGCCGCCACTCAAGGTATTATAAAGACGCAGAGACATGAAAACTCCTGGGAAGGGTCGCGCCAATCCGGCGCTGGTGCGCCATTTTTAGCATAAATGGGCATGGAAATGCAAAGCCGTGCCGGGAAAAATCCCGGCACGGTTACGGTTTTATGTTCCCTTTGTAGCGCTTGAGCCAGTTCTGGAGTTCCGTTTCTTCACTCTCCAGTTCAAAGGCGTTGATCAGACCGCGGCGGATCGAGACCGAGACCGCGCGATTGCGCAGGTTAAAGGCATCGCCGACTTTGTCGCTCTGAAACTGATCGAGATCGAGGCCGAGTTTACCGTACAGGGAGTTGAGGCGGCTCTGTACGCCGCGCCGTGACAGATAGCGGCGTTGTGCAATCAGGTTGTCGGTAAGGCCGAGGGAGATATCGACCAGGGCTTCATATTCGATGTCAGAAAGGGCGGTCTGGCTGTGGCCGGTGCGTCCCTGCACCTTGCGGACTTCAGGATCGATCCAGCACTGGTCATCAAAGAGGACGGTGGCGATAGCCGAAGCGATCCGCTCCCGCGGGTTCGATTTGAGAATATAGCCGTAGACGGTCTCGGCCGGGACAATTCGCGCCAGGGCGCGGACATACATCTCGTCTTTGTGTTGACTCCACAGGACAATGCGCGCCTTGGGATTGCGGCTCCACAGGGCCTTGGCAAAGTCGATACCGTTGAGCTCGGGCATCTGAATATCGCTGACCACCAGCGGTTCCTCCCACGCCAGAGCCATCTCCAGGGCGATCAGGCCGTTTTGGGCCCGCTGGATGCGACAGGAGCGGTCAGGATAGGCGAGAAAGATCGATTCGAGAAATTCGAAGTCCTTGGGGTTGTCTTCAGCGATCAGGATGTCGGTGATCTTCTCCATAAATTACCGCCTTTAGGGGGTTGTGCGATAGGAAAGCTCAAAACGGGTGCCGCTGCTGAAGCGGGAGGGACCCCAGACAATCCGGGCATTGATGATGCGGGCCCGCTCGCGCATGTTGTTGAGGCCTCGCCCCGCCGTCGGCGAGGTTTCGGCATTGAAACCGCTGCCGTTATCCTCGACCGAGAGGACGAAATCATCGTTGCGCCGTTCGATGACGATCTCGTAGCGACTGGCGTGGGCGTGGCGAATGACATTATGAATCGCTTCAAGGGCAATGCGGTAGATGGCAAGCTGGATATGCCGTGGCAGGACGAGTTCGGCACTGGCCGGAGAGATGTAGAGTTGGTATTCGGGTAATCCTTCACGAGACATGGCACGATCAAGAAATGATTCCAGGGCGGCCGCGAGACCGAGAATATCGAGGGATTGCGGGTGGAGATCTTCCATGACTTCGCGGAGATTGGCCATGGCCCGACGGAGATCCTCCTCAAGCTGTTGCGTCATTTCCGAGCATTTACCGCGGTGCAGTACTTCAAGATCGCGCTGCACCGCAGAAAGATCGGCGAGCGTCTGGTCGTGCAGATCCCGGGCAATGCGGCGGCGCTCTTCTTCTGCGCCTTCAAGGAGCTTTTCGGTGCTGACGACGCGGATCAGTCGTTCGGTCATCCGGTTGATCGAAATCGCCAGATCGTCCAGCTCGTCCTGCGCCTTGCCGGGGAAGGGGAGGGGGCTGAGATCGCCATTGGCGATACGGCTGGCATTCTGGGTCAACAGGTTGATGCGGTACAGAATTTGTCTTGCAAAGGTCAGGGCAATAAAGACGCCGATGAGGATCGCCACAATCAGGACGAATGTGCCGATGGTGGTGGTACGGTAAACGATTTCGGTGATATCCCGATTGTTTTTATTCTGGAGAGCTTCGCGTTCGCGTTGAATCTCTTCACTGAAAGCATTGAGCTGGCTACGCAGTTCAATGACGGCGTTGCGGTAATCTCCGCCGTCGAAGCCCCGTTCGGGATTAAGTTTTTCTCCCAGATCGACCAGTTCGTCCGCGTCAGGGAGCATCTCCTGAATGGTTCGCAGGGAGCCGAGAAGTCGCGCATACAGGTGTCGCATCTCGTCGTAACGTTTGCCGTCAAAGGCCTCTTCCGATTCTTCGGGATGGACGGCGCTGCCGAGAGCATAAAGTCGCTTGGTGGCCAGATCCGCTTCTACCAGGGCAATAAAGGCGGCGCGAAGCTGGCTGGATGCTTGATTCTTCTTCGACATGTCCCAGTAGGTGTACTGGAGAAAAGCGAGAAGAAGGGTCAGCAAGAGCAGGACCGTTGCCGGGGCAAGGATAATCTTGAATTTCAGGGGAAGGCGCATGGTTGAAAGATATCACAGCATTAAAGGGAATGCACTGTGCGATAGCACAGCTGCCCTGGCCGGGCCTCGGCTGCGTTCCGGGGTTTTTTTGTTCATGATGGTGTGGCTGTCGGCGGGTCTGGGAGCAGGGTTGGGTCGAGGGGGAGGTCAATGATAAATTCACTCCCCTGGCCAGGGGTGGAGAAGACGCGGATGCGGCCTTGATGGGCGGAGATGATCGCCTTGACGATGGAGAGCCCCAGTCCGGTGCCGCCGATATTGCGGTTGCGGGCTTCGTCGACCCGGTAAAAGCGTTCGAAGATATGGGGAAGATGTTCGGCCGGGATCCCCATGCCGGTATCGCGCACGTGAATCTGCGCTTCATTGGCAGCGTTCAGCGCCAGGGTAAGGGTTATCTCCCCCCCTTCCGGGGTGTATTTAACGGCATTGGTGACAAAATTGAGGAGGGCACGATGCAGGTGCATCTGGTCGGCACGAATAAAGACTTCGTGATCGACCTGCATCTGCAGGATCGTTTCGATCTTTTTGGCCTCGCCAAGGGTTTTGCTGTGAATGTAGAGATCCTGGAGCAGATCGTTAAGACTGAAGGAGCTGAGATTAAGGTGAAATTCTCCGGATTCGCTTTTGGCAAGCTGGAGCAAACCTTCCGTGATCCGTTCCATCCGTTCGATCTCTTCAAGGTTTGAGATTAAGGTCTGACGCAGCTCCTCCTCCCCCCGGGACCAGCGTAGCGAGACTTCAGTCTCTCCTTTAAGGATGGCGAGGGGCGTGCGCAGTTCATGGGAAGCATCACCGGTAAATTGTTTGATCCGGCTGAAGGAGTTGGCGAGGCGTTCCAGGGTTTCGTTGAAGCTGATGCTGAGATCGGTCAGCTCATTCCTTTTTTTGTCGACGGGGAGGCGAAGATTGAGGTTTTCAGCGGTAATCTTGCGGATAGCGTCGGTAATTTGCTGCAGAGGCGAAAGGGCGCGACCGGCAAGGAACCAGCCGCACCCGCTTAACAATATAATTAGTAATGGCGTATAGATGATCCGTTTCCAAAGCAACAGTGCCAGGGCGGTATCGTTCGCTTCCAAATTTTCGCCGACCTGCAGGACATCAACCCGGCGGGCGTTATCATAACGGGGGCGGGTCATTACCCGGTAGCGTTCCCCGGTCTCGCTGGTGAAGGTTTCGAAGTAGGCTCCCCCCTGACTGAGGTGGCGCAGGGCACTGCGATTGAGGGGGAAGCGCAGTTCCCCAAGATTTTCCGTGAAACAGGTTACTTCGCCGCGGGGATTGCGTTGCTGGATCGCAACCCCCCAGTTGTGACGGTACACAAAATTCCTCAGCTCCCGACACTGTGTTTCTTCCCCCCGGGGGGCATCGTCCGCCTCATTGTAAATCAGATCATCCAGGATATCGCCAGTCCGGGCCAGGCGACTGTCGGTATTCCCTTCGAGGATCGTGGCGAGATGCCGATCCCAGAAGGTTTCGCTGGAGAGCATCAGAATCGCCAGGGTCAAGGCAAACCAGAGGGTCAGCTTGAAGCGAATCGAGGAGCGGATGGGGGGGCGAAGGGACAATTAGTCCTCCTTGAGCATGTAGCCGGTGCCCCGCACCGTTTGAATCAACTTCTTGTCGTAGTCCCGGTCGATCTTTTTGCGCAGATAATTGACATAAACATCGATGATATTGGTGAAAGAATCGAAGGTATAGTCCCAGACCCGCTCGGCAATCATGGTCCGGGTGAGAACCTGATTGGGATTGCGCATGAAATATTCGATCAACGCATATTCCTTGGCGGTGAGGTCGAGTTCATCGCTGCCGCGCCAGACTTTATGGGCGACCGGATCAAGGCGCAGATCGGCAAAGCGGAGTTCGGCGCCGCGATCCATGGTGCCGCGCCGTAACAGGGCGCGGACCCGGGCGATGAGTTCGGCAAAGGCAAAGGGTTTGGTCAGATAGTCGTCACTGCCGGAGTTGAAACCGGAGACGACATCATCGACGCTGTCCTTAGCGGTCAGGCAGAGGACCGGGGTGCTGATCCCTTTGTCTCGCAATTCGCGCAGCACGGTCAGGCCATCTTTCTTCGGGAGCATCAAATCCATCAGGATCAGACTGTAAGGGTTGGTTTCTGCCATAAAGAGACCTTCTTCGCCGTCATGGGCCAGATCGACGTTAAAGCCTTCTTCTTCGAGACCGCGTTTGATAAAACTTGCGACTTTTTTTTCATCTTCGACAACCAGAATTTTCATGAAACGTCTCCTTTTGTGGTAGGTTGAGTGGGGAAATCAACAGCGGGGACGACCAATGTCGCCGCTTATTTAAGGCCAAGTTTCACCAGAACTTCGTTGGCAGTCTCCTCGACCGCTTTGCCGGTCACATCGATCATGACCCAGGGTTGGCGGCGATAAAAGGCCCGCACCTGCCGTAACTCCGTGTCGATCTCTTCAAGATCGGCATAAGCGGTGCGAGGATCCTGGCCCAGAGTACGCAGGCGGGCGGCGCGGAGTTCAACGAGACGATGCGCATCAATAATCAGGGCAGCCACCCGCCCCTGATCGATCTTGAAGAGTTCCGGCGGCGGATCGATGCCGGTGACCAACGGCACATTCGCCACCTTCCAGCCGCGATGGGCAAGGTAGATGGAGAGCGGAGTCTTGCTGGTGCGTGATACTCCGACGAGAACTATGTCTGCTTTATGGAGGTTGCGCGTTTCCTGTCCATCGTCATGTTTGACCGTAAACTCTACCGCTTCGATCCGTTTGTAATAGGCATCGTCCACCCCGTGCAGCAGTCCCGGCATCTGCTGCGGCGCCAGGCCGAGATAGCGGGACATGCGCAGCAGCAGGGGGGTCAACAGGTCGAGGGAGGGGATGGCGCGACTGCTACATTCGTCATGGGCGACCTGCGCCAGCTCATTGTTAACCATGGTATAAACGACCAGCGCATTTAGTCGGCTGGCTTCGTCGAGGATGTCGAGCAGGTGTGATTTGCTGCGAACATTGGCGATGCGCCGGGTGGTGACCGACTTGTCCTGAAACTGGGTCAGGGCGGCAGTACACATCCGTTCGATCGTTTCCCCGGTTGCGTCGGAAAGCAGAAAGATATATTTTTGTGTTTCCATGTGTGCCTTTTGGTAAAAAAATACCACGCATGATATTTACTCATTAAATTATTCAATTACATTAAAATGGAAAAAGTGTTGTTGTCAAGGGCCACCCGGAGAAATATATTTTTTTATGCAAAGGAAGCTTTTTATGGATGAATGGATTGAAGTTGTCTTGATTGTCCCGACGACGGTTGCCGAAACCGCCGGGTTTGTCCTGGCTGAATTGGGGAGCGCCGGGGTGACCCTGGAAAACCGGGAACTCGACACTTTTGTTGCGCCGGACCCGGAGGAAATGGTTAGTGAAACTCTGGCCGTGCGCGCCTACTTTCCGCAGCCGGCGGATAGCGCCGCGCTGCTCAGCGCCATTCAGCAGCGCATGCTTGAGCTGGCGCCGGCCTTTCCCGGCTGGACACCGCAAGCCCCGAGCTTTACGGTGGTGCGCAACGAAGATTGGGCGGAAGGGTGGAAGCAGCACTTTCCGACGACCCGGATCAGCCGGCGTTTGGTGGTGCGGCCGAGTTGGGAAGCGTTTACAGCCGGGCCGGACGATGTTGTCATTGAAATCGATCCGGGGATGGCCTTTGGCACCGGTACGCACGGCACCACCCGCCTTTGCCTCGAAGCGGTCGCCGCGGCATTTGAGAGTGAGATGCCGCCGCGCCGCGTCCTTGATGTCGGCACCGGTTCCGGGATTCTCGCCATTGCCGCTGCCGCTTACGGCGCTGAAGAGATCGTCGCCTGTGACATCGACGCGGATGCGTGCGCGATTGCTTTTGAGAATGCCATCCTCAATCAGGTTGACGAAAAAATCTCCTTCACCATAGCCCCCCTGGAAGAGCTGGAAGGGAGCTTCGATCTGGTTTTGGCCAACATCCTCGCGGAAGAGAATATCCGCCTGGCCGACGCCCTGCTGGCGCGTCTGGCCCCCGGCGGCCGCCTCGTCCTCTCCGGCATCCTGATTGAGAAGGAAGAGATGGTGATCAACGCTTTCAAGGCCTACGGACTCGGGTCGCCGGAGATCAGCCATAATGAAGACTGGTCCTGCCTCCTTTACCGGCGGCCGTGATGCACCGCCTCTTTGTTGCCCCTGAAGCGCTGCAGCAGCCGATTGTCGTTATCAGCGATGAAGCCTTCCACCATCTGAGCGTTTTGCGCCTGCGCATCGGTGATGAAGTCCTCCTCCTCGACGGATGCGGTCACCTGGCCCGGGCCATCCTGCGCCAGCTCAGTCGCAGCACAGCGCAGGCGGAAGTGCTGGAGCGCTGGGAGGAAAGAGAGTCGCTCCTCCCTTTGCGGTTGATTCAGGGGCTGCCCAAGGGGGAGAAGTTTGAATGGCTGCTGGAGAAAGGGGTGGAGCTCGGGGTCAGCGCCTTTACGCCGGTGATCACCGCGCGCAGTCAGCTGCGGGGTGATAAGTCAGCCCGCTGGCAAAGGATTATTCAGGAAGCGGCCCGCCAGAGTCGCCGTCCCCTCCTCCCCACTCTGGAAGGACTGCAACCCTTGGCGGCGGCGCTGTCAGCTACAACCGAGACTCTGCGGCTGATGCTGTGGGAGGAAGGGAGCACCCCCCTCAATAGCGTCCTGCCACCGAAAGGTCCTGCCAGCTGTGTTCTTCTGGTCGGGCCGGAAGGGGGCTTTTCAGCAGCAGAAGCAGACGTGGCGGTGATGGCCGGTTTTATTCCCGTCTCTCTCGGCAAGCGGATTCTCCGCACCGAAACTGCGGGGATGGCGGTCACTGCTGTCCTGCAAAATCGCTATGGCGATTTTGGCACGTTTTGCCCCGTCGATTAATTTTTTTGAAGGATCATCTCAGATGCTCAGCTACCGCCACGCTTTTCATGCCGGCAACCATGCCGATCTCCTCAAGCACTTGGTGCTGGTGGAGCTGCTGAACTATTTCCGGCGCAAGGAGAAGCCCTTTTCTTATATCGACACCCACGCCGGGGCCGGCTTTTATGAACTGGATCAGGGCTATGCCACCCAGAATGCCGAATATGCTGCCGGCATCGGCCGACTGTGGAAGCAGCAGTATCTCCCGGCGCCCCTGGCTGCCTTTTGTCAGCAGATTCGCGACTGCAACCCCGGTCCGGAGCTGACCCGCTATCCCGGCTCCCCCTGGCTGGCCGGCCAGTTGCTGCGGACTGACGACCGGATGTGGCTCTTCGAACTCCATCCCCGCGATCAGGAACTGCTGCGCGCCACCTTCAGCCACGCCGGCAAGCAAGTCAAGATCACAGGCAGTGACGGTTTTATCGGCCTGAAGGGACTGTTGCCGCCGCCGACCCGGCGCGCTCTGGTCCTCATCGACCCTCCTTACGAAGAGAAGCGCGATTACGAACGGGTGGTCAAGCTGCTTGGCGACGCAGTGAAGCGCTTTGCCTCCGGCACCTATGCCCTGTGGTATCCGCAGTTACAGCGGAACGAAGCGCAGGCTTTGCCCGCTCGTCTCAAGGCCCTCAGTGTCCCGAGTTGGCTGCACGTCAGTCTCACTGTCCAGTCGCCCGCCGCCGATGGTTTCGGCATGCACGGCAGCGGCCTCTTTATCGTCAATCCTCCCTACACTCTGCCGGCAACGTTACAAAGCGTTCTTCCCACCTTGGTCGAACTCCTTCGCCAGGATGCCGGCGCCGGTTATTCTCTCGAATTCTCCATCCCCTGAGCACCCCGCTCCGCCTCCTCGACCCACGCCTCACGCAGGGAGAGGTGGCGGAGGAATTCAGCGGCATGGAGAAAACGCTCTGGTGTGGTCGGCACATTGATCTCCTCGCTCCCCCGTTGCAGCCCGAGTGCAAAACCGTGCCTGCCGTTGCGTGTATAGCGTTCGACCGTAAGCTTACTCAATACCTCACTGCCGTTCGCTTCGAAGCGGTGGCTGAGACTCTCCTTCCCTCCCTCGTTATGAACCTTCCCCATCCGGCAACCAAGGTCGAAGGCTTCGGCTGGTTCGACGATGAAGCGCAACGACGTCCCGCCGCTCTCCAGACGGAAGAAGCGCAGGGCAATCCGCCCTTCATCCGGGCGATTATCGCTGCGCTTGGTGTACGGGGTGATTTCGACCCCGGCCTGTTTGGCAAAGATGGTGATCTGTGAATTTTTCATACTTCCCCCTCCGATTGCATGATGTGGTAGTGCGGACGAAGCTTAGCATGATTTTATGAACGCGCCATAAGTAAAAACGCCGCAGAAGGATGCCTTCTGCGGCGTTGGCGTTCAAGCTCTAACCGGCAATGGTTATGACTGCAAATACGCCTGCACACTGGCGGCGATGGTCTGGAAGATGCGCGTCAGCTCGGCTTCATCCCGCTCCAGCAGGGTAATGCGGAAACCCGGCTGGGTGGTGCAGAAAGAGGTGAGCGGCACTGTGCAAATGCCGGTCGAAGCGAGGAGATAGTAGACAAAGCGCTTGTCGAGGGAGCAGCCGGGGGTGTTAACCAGCCCTTCGACGAGGGTTTTGACTTCCGCGTTGGTAATCGGCAGGCTCTGGGTGCTGGTCAGCACGTTGTCATCAAAGGCGATCGCCATATAGAAGGCGCCGTTGGTGCGATTGACCTTGAGGCCAGGGACATCCTTGAGGATGTCGTAAGCGATGTTCGAAGCGCGTGCATAGCGATTCTTGCGCTCTTCAAGATAGACCGGATATTCCGGGTGGGTCATCATCGGCTTGATCGCCATCTGCGGCAGGGTGGTGGCGCAGACCTCGACGAGTTTGGCGTTGAGGATGGAGGCGACATATTTAGCAAAGATCGGATCTTTGTCGGCATTGTAGACCTCGATCCAGCCGCTGCGCCCGCCCGGCCAGGGGAACTCTTTGCTGACCCCTTTCATGGCAATAGCAGGGACATCGCCGATGAGATCGGAGATCGGCAGGGTGGAGGTGCCGTTATAGGTGATGTTGTGGTAGATCTCGTCGCTGATGATGAAGAGATCATATTCTTTGGCAATGGCAACGATTTCGCGCAGGACCGCTTCCGGATAGACGACACCGGTGGGATTGTCAGGATTGATCAGGAGGATTCCGGAGATCCGCGGGTTGAATTTGACCTTGTTGCGGAGCTCTTCGAGGTCGGGATACCAGTGGTTCTCGGCGGCGAGGCGATAGGTCACCGCCGGCTGACCGGCATTGGCGGCCTCAGCCGAGGAGTGGGTCGAATAGGTCGGCGAGGGGACAATCACCCGATATTCGCGGTTCAGGCAGCCATAGACTTTCTGGATGGCATCGCCGAGGCCGTTAAAGAAGAGGATATCCTCGGGGGTGATCTGCAACTTGCCGCGCTGGTTGGTCAGTTCGGCGATAAATTCACGGGTCTCGAGGACGCCGCGGGTCGGGCAGTAGCCGTAGGACGCATTCTCCATGGCGAGGCCGGCGACGATCTGCTTCATCCAGCCGGGAATCTGCTCCCCCTTAGCGACGGGATCGCCGATATTCTCCATATTGGTCTTGAGCCCGAGCTTTTTGAGCTTGTCGGCAATGTCGACAATGGCGCGGATCTCGTAAGTCATCTCTCCGCCACCGATCGGCACGATGTTGTTACGCATGAAATTTCTCCTTAAATTAAGTTCTGGTTCGTTGAAAAAGGAAAGGCCGCGACGTGTCTGCCGCGGCCTGATGTCTTATGAGAGACGGGAAAAAGGGGGTTATTACCGGGTCTCGTAGCGTCGGGCTGCGGATTGAGCTGCGACTGCCGCGGCAGCCGCGCTGGTAGCTCGTGCGGTTGCAGTCTGCAGATCTTGATGGAAAGGACGCTGGTTCATCGCTCACGACTCCGGAAAATTTGAGAATCAGGTATCACACCTGTTTGCTGTCTGTCAACTCATCTCTGCTAATGCTTAATTGATCAGCTTGATTGCCTTTTTGGTCGCAGCCGTGGGATGGGTGGTGATATCGGTGAGGACCGCCATCGCTTCTTTGGCGACCGGATCCTTTTCCGTATCCTTGGCCAACTGCTTGAGCTTGTCACTATCGGTCAGCAGCGGCTCGCGCTTACTCCCCTTTTCACCATGCTTCGGCATGCCGCTTTCTGCCCGTTGTGCTTCGGCCAGTTTTTTTTCTTCCAGCCAGTCGCGATGTAATTCAGTGTATTGCAAAGGAACGAGGGTCTTTTCACTCCGCTCCTTGGCGCGGGCTGCATCCTTGTTAATGGTCTGCCAAGCCGGATCATCTTTAATGCGCTGCTGACTGCGACTCTGCAACCACTCCAGATCCGGGAGCGCCTGCGGCCAGGGGCGATAGTTGGTGGCTTCGATGGTGTCCCAGGGGAGGGAGTGGTCGAGATAGCGCTCACCGCTCTTGAGGTACTGTAGTCGGTCGGGGAGGACAATGTCGGGGACAATGCCGCGATACTGGGTCGAACCGCCGCTGACACGGTAAAACTTCTGGATGGTTACTTTGAGTGCCCCGAGGGGGAGGAACTGGTCCATATTGCGCAGATTGAAGTCGCGATCGAGATCGAGCATCGCCTGCACTGTCCCTTTGCCGTGGGTGTGGGCGCTGCCGATGACGATGGCGCGACGATAGTCCTGCAGGGCACCGGCCAGGATTTCTGAGGCCGAGGCGCTGAATTCATTGACGAGGATGGCGAGGGGGCCGCTATAAATTGTCTGGCTGTCGTCATCGAGGACCTGCGTCTTGCCATTGCTGCTGCGCACCTGAACGACCGGTCCGGGATTGATGAAGAGTCCGGCAATCGACACGGCATCGGAAAGGGCGCCGCCGCCGTTATTGCGTACATCGAGAATCAAACCGTCGATATTGCTATCCTTGAGTTTGGCGATCTCGGTCCGGACATCGTCCGTGACGTTGCGGCCGCCATTGCCGCTTTCCTGGAAGTCGCGGTAGAAAGAGGGGATGCGGATATAACCGTAAACTTTGCCGCTCTTTTCGTCCTTGATAGTTGTGCCGCGGGCAAAGGTTTCGTCAATCTGTACGACGTCGCGCACGATCGGAATGGTGATCTTGCTGCCGTCCGGTTTTCTCGCAGTCAGGCGGACCTCGGTCCCCTTTTTGCCGCGAATCAGGCTGACGGCATCGCGCAGACGCATGTCGGTAATATCGACGGGCTCGGCCTTCCCTTCGGCCACCTTGAGGATGATATCTTCGGCCTGTAAATCTCCCTGTCGCCAGGCGGCGCTGCCGGGGATAATTTGCGTCACCTTGATGTAGCCGTCTTCTTCGCGCAGGGTGGCGCCGATCCCTTCGAGGGAGCCGCGCATGCTGATATCGAAATCCTCTTTCTGCGTCGGCGGCAGATAGTTGGTATGGGGGTCAAAAGCTTCGGTGATAGCGGAGAAGTAGCTGTCGAAGCGATCCTGTTCCTTCTGTTCCAGCATCCGGGTAAAGAACTGGTCGAGACTCTTGCCAACCTTGAGTTTGGCGTCTGTCATGAGTTCTTTGTCGATCTTCTTGCCGGCGCTTTCGAGTTTCTTCTGGTCCTCAAGGAGATTCATGTAGCGCCCCAAGAGCTGATACTTGATGATTTTGCGCCAGCGCTCACGCAGTTCCGGCAGATCGCGACAGTAGGTCAGCTTGGCGTTGTCCGTTTCGATCTTTTCACTTTTGGTGAAGTCGATCTCTTCTTTCAGAAGGGTATGCACCAGCTCCTGGACTTGCAGGACGCGTTGATCCATGATCCGGGCGGCAATGGCCGGGAGCTCGATGACGCCCTGATTGATTTCATTGTCAATCAGCAGCGCGTAGGGTTGGAGTTGGTCGATGTCCGCTTGTAGCAGAAAGCGTTTTTGCGCATCGAGTTGTTTGAGAAAGAGGCTGTACGCGGCGCGGGAAAGCTCGTCATCGATGGCTTTGTGACTGTAATGATGGCGCGCCAGTTGATTGCGCAGTACATAGCTGATCAGTTTGGCACGATTGGCAGCATAGTTTTCAGTGATGTCAGTCGGGCTCGAAGCATCCGAGGGCGTCAACAGGGATGTGGAGAGCGCAAAGAGGGAAACAAAAACCGCGGCAACGACCCAGTAGCGGGGGCGCAACTTTAAACGACGAAGCAAAGTAGAGTACAACATAAAAACGATCCGTCCCTAGGTTTGGGGTTGTAAAGAGATTTATCATATGCATTATCAATGTTCTTTCCCCCTGCGGTCAAGAGGATAACACTTGTTTTTCCGCCGTAAAGAGGTTGACACTAAAAGGGGGGTGTGATATTAAGACGCGGCTCGAAAGACCGCCTGGCCAGAAGGGTTCAGTCAGTGATGAAAGAGCAACGCCGTCAGCTCATCAAGTCGATGGGGTTCTTGTCCGGACTTGGCATCTCGATGGTGGCGGCGACGCTGATCGGTCTGGCGATGGGCTACTATCTGGATCGCTGGCTCGGAACCACCCCCTGGATGACCCTGGTCTTCCTCTGTTTCGGTATCGTGGCCGGATTTCGTAACGTTTACATTCTGACTGATCGCGAATTGAAGCGACAGCAGGCGGAAAGTTCCAGCGAAGGTGACAGTAAATAGTGATGAAGAGTTGCCTTGGCAGTTGGCCCGCCGGAACCTGATAGTCTTTGCTGTTCTTCTCCTGTTAAGTCTTTTTTGGCAGTCGCTGAGCGTGTTTCTCGGTGTTTTATGCGGCGGGGCAGTGGCCCTTCTCAGTTTTCACTGGATGCAGTTCAGCTTGATCAAAATGTTCGTCCAGCTTGATTCCGGCTCTGCACGCCGGTTTCAATCGAGTTATCTGCTCCGTCTTGCCACCGTGGCAGCGGCGCTTTATTTCTGCGTTGCCGTGTTGCGGGTGAACCCCCTGGCGCTGGCAGCAGGTCTTTCGGTGGTGGTTGTCAGTCTCTTCTGGACCACGATCGCGAGATTGACCGCATCAAGGAGGCGTTGATTCATGATCCATCCTTTTATGTTCCTCGACTGGCTGTCTGCTCAGTTGCAGCTGCACAACCTGATTGCCGATCCTCTCAGTTTGCGGACAGTCACATATACCTGGGTTGTTCTCTTCCTGTTGATGTCTCTGGCCTTTGCGGCCTCGCGCGGGATGAAGATGGTTCCCGGCGGCCTGCAGAATTTCATGGAAGTCGTTGTCTCCGGCCTGGAGAATCTCGTGGAAGAGACGATGGGGCACAAGGGCAAGGCCTACTTCCCTTTGATCGCCACTTTTGCCCTCTTTATCCTGACCTCGAACCTCCTCGGTCTGATCCCGGGATTTTTCCCGCCGACAGCGAATCTCAATACCAATGTCGCCTTGGCGTTGATCGTCTTTTTTATGACCCACATCATCGGCCTTAAAGAGCACGGCGCACACTATATCAAACATTTTACCGGCCCGATTATCTGGCTGGCACCGCTGATGATCATTATTGAAATGATCGGGCATCTGGCGCGTCCGCTCTCCTTGTCCCTGCGTCTCTTCGGCAACATGTATGGCCACGAGATCGTTTTAATGATCTTCTTTACCCTGGTCCCCTTTTTGCTGCCGATTCCGATGATGCTGATGGGGGTGCTGGTCGCCTTTATTCAAGCTTTTGTCTTCTCTCTCCTGGCGATGATTTATATTGCCGGGGCGCTTGAAGATGCCCATTAATCTTTGCTCGCTGTTTTCCGCCTTGGTCCTATCTGTATAGGAACAATTAACCCCCATTTTTGGAAGGAGTAGTACAATGACGTTTTTTGCTTGGTGTATGATTGCTGCCGGTTTCGGCATGGCGATCGGTTCTTTCGGTACCGGCCTCGGCCAGGGATTGGCGATCAAGAGCGCAGTTGAAGGGGTTGCCCGTAACCCCGGCGCCAGCGGCAAGATCCTGACCACCATGATGATCGGTCTGGCCATGATCGAGTCCCTCGCTATCTATGTTTTCGTTGTCTGCATGATCATTCTTTTCGCCAACCCCTTCACCGCTCAGGTGATGCAGTTGGCCGGACAGGCAGCGACCCACTAGATTTTAGTGGCGCAGTAAAAAATTCGGGGTGCTGCCTGACGGTGGCACCCTTTTTTTGTCTGCAAGAATAAAACGATACCAAAGAAGCGTGTGTGATGCCGGAAGGGGAAGTGCTATGGCTGCGGCTATGTTCACCTCTTTACCGGCTGAACCGTAGCATCTTTGGCGTCCTCTTGATGCCCATTAGCTGCAATCGTCTGCCGGTAAAATAACGCCTCTGCCGGCAAGAATCCTGGGAATGACCGTGCCCGCCATGGTCAAGCCGAAGATGGATGGAATCCACGGCACGCTCCCCAGGGGGGCGCGCCGCTGCTGGTATCCGCCGGTGGCGTCAACCACCAGTCTTCTCCCTGCCTCTAAGGGGCGAAATCCTTCGGTCGAATAGACCACCTCTACATCCGTCGTGACCCCCCGCTGGCGTAATTCTTTCCGCATGATTCTGGCCAAGCGACAATTTTGGGTAGCAAAGAGATCGCCAACGCGAATTGCTGTCGGGTCACATTTATTGGCGGCCCCCATCGACGAAAGGAGTGGCAGTTGTTCTTTTTTGCAGGCAGCGATGAGGTGGAGTTTGGCGGTGATGAGATCGATACAATCGAGGACGTAATCGAAGCGCGGCGCTAAGAGTCGCTCGGCATTGCCGGCATCATATGCTTCCGACAAAACCGTCACTTCGACGGCAGGATTAATCAGACGGCAGCGTTCGGCCATGGCTTCGGTCTTGGGACGACCGATTGTTGTGGTCAGGGCATGTACCTGGCGATTGAGATTGCTGATGCCGACAACATCAAAATCGACGAGGGTCAAGTACCCGACCCCGGCGCGGGCGAGGGCTTCGACCGCATAACTGCCGACGCCGCCGATGCCAAAGACGGCGATCGAGGTCGTTGCCAAATGCTCCAGGGCGGTGCTGCCGAGGAGGAGGCGGGTACGGCTGGCGTAATCTTCGTTCGGGTCCATTCGTTCAATCCTTAACCGGGCAAGTTAACGGGGATGGCAGGTTCAGAATCCGCCGGGCATTCGTTGTCGTTTGTGCGGCAACTTCTTCCAGCGAGCAATGGCGCAGTTCGGCACAGCGCCGGGCGATGAAGGAGAGCCACTGCGGACGGTTGCGCTCGTGGCGGTACGGTTCCGGACTCTGATCCGGCGCATCACTTTCGAGGACAAAGGCAGTTGGCGGCAAGGCCTGCAGGACCTCCGGGGCGCGCCGTGCCTCGGGCCAGGTAATACCGCCGCCGAAACCGAGAAAAAGATTCAGGCGTAGCGCCACTTTCGCCATCTCGACGCTGCCGGAAAAAGCATGGAGGATGCCGCCGACGCGCGGCCCATCCTCATCCTGAAAAATCTCTAAACAGCGCGCCAGCGGCCCGCGACAATGCAAAAGGAGCGGCCGTCCGGCGGCGACAGCGACACGCAGTTGGGCGCGAAAGACCTGTTCCTGTAGCCCCGTCGGAACGGGCAGCTTGCTGTCAAGACCAATCTCACCGATAGCAACCACCGCCGGGTGCGCAAGAAGCTGGAGGAGTCGCTGTTCCACCTGCGGCGACCAGGATTCTGCTGCTAAAGGGTGGACGCCGGGGGCGAGAAAGAGCCGGGAATGCTGCCCGGCCAAGGCGGTCAAGCGATCCCAGTTCGATGGGGCAATCCCCGGAATCAGGAAAGAGCTGATTCCCTGTTGCCGCGCCTGCTCGATTTCGCTCGCCAGATCGTCGGTCGGCAGGCGATCGAGGTGAATATGCGTATCAAAGAGTTCGAGCATGGTCCCGGACCAATCCTTTACGTTGTTGTAAAAGGCATGTTATAAGAATTTATTATCTCACAGATTGGACCTGTTTGACATGCATGAACTCGGTTTGACCCAGCATCTGGTGGAGATTGCCGAAGGCGCCGCGCGGCAAAATGGCGCCACAAAGGTGCGCTCCGTTAAAGTCGAGATCGGCGCTCTTGCCGGCGTCGTCCCGGAATCGGTCGAGTTCTGTTTTGAAGCCTGCAGCCGCGGCACCCTCCTTGAAGGGAGTCGCCTCGAGATCATCTTTATCCCCGGCCGTGGGCAGTGTTATGACTGTCACGCCGAGTGCTCCCTTGACACCTACACCGTTGCCTGTCCCGCCTGCGGCGGGTTTTCTCTGGAACGGTTGCAGGGGGAGGAGTTGCGCGTCGTCGAAGTGGAGGTTGACTGAGCATGTGTACAGATTGCGGTTGCGGCCCGAGCGGCCATCACCATCACCATCCCCCTGCTGAACTGAGTTCGGGACGGGTCGTCCGGATCGAAGAGGATCTCCTCGCCAAGAATAACCGCCTCGCCGCCGGAAACCGGCGCCTCTTTCAGGAAAAAGGCCTGCTGGTCTATAATCTGGTCAGCTCCCCCGGTTCCGGAAAGACAACCCTGCTCGAACGGACCCTCAGCGATTTGCAGCACGAATTGCATTTTGCCGTCCTCGAAGGGGATCAGCAGACGAGCAATGATGCCGAGCGGATCGCCGCCACCGGGGTGCCGGCAGTGCAGATCAATACCGGCAGCGGCTGCCATCTTGATGCGCACATGGTCGGGCACGGCATGGAAAACTTCGCGGGACTTCCCCTTGATATTCTCATGATTGAAAATGTCGGTAACCTCGTCTGTCCGGCCGCTTTCGACCTCGGCGAGGATGCGAAGATTGCCCTCCTCTCGGTGACGGAAGGAGAGGATAAACCCCTCAAGTACCCGGATATGTTCAAGGCCGCCGACATTCTCCTCCTCACCAAGATCGATCTCCTCCCCTACCTGCGCTTCGATATCGAGCAGTGTAAAGCTTTTGCCCGGCAGGTGAACCCGAACGTCCGGATCTTTGAGCTCTCCTGCCAAAGCGGCGCCGGTCTCCCTTGCTGGTACGACTGGTTGCAGCAGGAGTTGGCGGTAAAACGTCGCGCGGCCGGCGATGACAGGCGTTAACGGTCAAGATGAAAACATCCTTCCTGGTGAACTGGTTTCGTAATCTCAAGCTGCGCGGCAAACTCCTCGTCGTCGTCCTGCCGTTAGTGGTGCTGCCGGTCATCATCGTCGGCAGTGTTGTCGGTTATATCGGCGCCAGTCAGGCGACTCTGGGAATTACGCGCAGCAGTGAAGCCGATCTCGACCACATGGCGGCCTTTACTGTCGATCTGCTCAGCGCCCATTACCAGCAATTTCAGGTCTATCGTCAGGATAAGCGCGAGAGTTTTAACCGTGACCTCAAGGCCCTTGCCAGTATTGCCTGGGGGATTGCCGAGAGTCAGAACGATCAACATCGCCGCTCCGGGGTCCCGCTGGCGGCAGCCCAGGAAGAGGCGCGCAAGGCACTGCTCAAGGTCAGTGTCGGTCCGAGCGGCTACCTTTATGCCGTCAACAGCAAGGGCGTTCTGCAGGCGCATGTGGCGCAGCAGGGAGAAAATATCTTCGCGGCTCAGGATGAAGACGGGCGGTTTTTTATCCGGGAGATGATCGAGAAGGCGCAGCAGGCGCAGCCGGGAGAAGTGCTCTTTATCACCTACCCGTGGCGCAATGCGCAACTCGGTGACCAGCAACCACGGATGAAGATTGCCGCCTACCGTTACTTTCCGCAGTGGGACTGGATTATCGCTGCCAGCGGCTATCTCGATGAAACTGCCGAAGATGTCGTCTTTGAACGAAAATCCTTCGAGGATCTCAAGTCTCGACTCAAAGAGAAGAAGGTCGGCCGCACTGGTTATATCTACGCCATCGACGGTGCCGGGATCTTTACTATTCATCCCTTGAGTGAAGGGGAGAATCATCTTGATGCCCGCGATGCCGAAGGGAAAGCATTCTTGCGGGAGATGCGTGAGAAAAAAGAAGGGTGGATCCGTTACCCCTGGCAAAATGAAGGGGAGCGGGCGCCGCGCCAGAAGATAGCCCGCTATGTCTACTTTGCCCCGTGGGACTGGGTTGTCGCTGTCGGTTCGTATGAAGACGAATTTTACGAAGCTGCCAATGCCCTGCGGGTTCGCACCTTTGTCAGTATGTTGCTCCTGACCACAGCCACCTGTCTGGTTTCAATCCTGCTGGTGATCTTTGTCTCCAAGGTCGTCACCCGGCCGATTCAGCGTATGCTCGAAGGGATTCGTCAAGTGAAACGGGGTCGTTTCGATCAACCGGTCCGGGTCAAGAGTACCGATGAAATGGGAGAACTCGCGGCCACCTTCAATCGTATGACCGAAATGATCAAGAGTCATCGCGAGATGGAGACGGCGCTGGCGCAACAGGGGAAGATGGCCTCCCTCGGGGTCCTTTCTTCCGGTGTCGCGCACGAAATCAACAATCCCCTCGGCGTCATCCTCGGTTATGCCAGTTATCTGGAAGGGAAGATTCCCGAAGATGATCCGAACTATAACTACATTCATGAGATCAAACGTGAAAGCAAGCGCTGCAAAAAGATCGTCCAGAACCTCCTCAGTTACGCCCGGACACCGCAACCGGCTCTGGAAACCATCGATTTGACCAGCCTGCTCGCAGAGATTCTCAGCTTTGCCGCTAATCACACCGACATGCATCAGGTCCAGATTCAGAGGAACTTTGCCGCCGAGTTACCGCTGATACGCGCTGATGGTGACCAACTCCGGCAGGTGGCAATCAATCTCATTCTTAACGCCGGAGCAGCGATGCCGCAGGGGGGAGTACTGACAGTCAGCACCCGTGTGCTCGACGATAAATGTGTCGAGGTTGAATTCAGCGATTCCGGGGTCGGTATGGCGCCGGAGCAGCTTGAACAGATTTTTGAGCCGTTTTACACGACCAAGGCGCGGGGGACCGGACTCGGCCTTGCCATTACCCGGCAGATCATCGATTTTCATCACGGTCGGATCAAAGTCCATAGCCTCCCTGACCAGGGGACGACCTTTGTTGTGACGCTGCCGCTCGACCCCGAGGACGACCCATCGTGAAGAAGAGAATTTTGCTTATCGATAATGAAGAGGGCCTCTGCCGGATGATGGAGGCGGTCCTCAAGGATAACGGTTTCAATGTCGGGGCCTTTACCCGTTCCTTTGAAGCGGTCGAAAGTTTCAAGGCGGAAGATTGGGACCTGGTTATCTCCGACATCAAGATGCCGGGGATGGACGGGATTGAAGTTCTGGAGCGGATCAAGGCCAAGGCGCCGGCGATTCCGGTGATTATGATTACCGCCTACGCCACCGTTGAAACGGCGATCCAGGCGTTGCGCCGCGGTGCTTATGACATGCTCACCAAGCCCTTTGAGCCGGAAGAACTGATCTATCGGGTGCGCAATGCCCTGCAGCAGACCAAGCTTTTGGAGGAGAACCGCCAACTGCGGGAAGAGTTGGTCGGAAAATTCCGTTTTGACAAGATGATCGGCAGCGCGCCAGCGTTGAAGGCTTTGATCGAGCGCATGGAGAAGGTGGCAATACGCGACACCTCGGTCCTGATTACCGGCGAATCCGGAACCGGCAAGGAACTCGTCGCCCAGGCCCTGCATTATAATTCTCCCCGCCGTGACAAGCGCTTTGTCGCCATCAACTGCGGCGCCCTCTCCGAATCCCTGTTGGAGAGTGAGCTCTTCGGTTATAAAAAGGGCGCCTTTACCGGCGCCGCGGAAAATCGCAAAGGGCTCCTTGAAGCGGCAAACGGCGGCACCCTCTTCCTGGATGAAGTTGGTAACCTGCCGATAAGCGTTCAAAAGACCTTGCTCCGCTTTCTGCAGGAGCAGGAGTTTCTCCGCATTGGCGATACGCAGCCGATCAAGGTCGACGTGCGCATCATCTCCGCCACCAACGCCGATTTGAGCGCGGATGTACGGAGCGGTACTTTTCGCGAAGACCTTTATTATCGCCTGAATGTCCTCAATCTGCGCCTGCCGCCACTGCGGGAGCGGGTTGAAGATATCCCCTTGCTCGCCGCGCACTTTATCCAGGAACAGAATAAAAAGTTCGGCACCAGCGTCAAGGGCTTCAGTGCTGGAGCGAGCGAAGCCCTCAAGAGCTTTCCCTGGCCGGGGAATATTCGCCAGTTGCGTAATGTCGTCGAGGCTTGTATGGCGATCGGCAGCGAAGACGCTGTCATCGACCTGGCGATACTCGAACAGTTTATCGAGATGCCCCCCTCTTTTACCGGCGGGGCGTCGCAACTCACCGCTATGCTAGATAGCGACTATACTGCCGCCATGACCGCCTTTGAAACCGATTACCTCAAGATGCTGCTGCGAAAAAAGGGGGGGAATATTGACGAGGCCGCCCGTGAAGCCGGAATGAATATGGCAACCATCTACCGCAAGATTAAAAAGTACGGGTTGAAAAAGGAAGATTATAGCTGAATTCCGGAGTGTAAACAGGTCCGTGCCGGTGATCAATTCGCCTCGATGCAAAGTTCGAGGATTTTTGTGCGCCAGGCAGGGCGGGTAGTGCATAAATGTATTACAAGACGACTCAGAATTACAGCAACATTTACAGTAGAAAATAAATCAGGGAATCAGCTAACAAGCTGATTCCCTTAATTTATTGATAAAAATGGTGCCCAGAGCCGGAATCGAACCAGCGACACGTGGATTTTCAGTCCACTGCTCTACCGACTGAGCTATCTGGGCACTGAGCGGTGATTTATAATGGATCCTGCTGCGGCTGTCAAGAGGTTTTTAGGTTTTACAAAAATTAGCGGCGGCGCTGCACCGGGAGGGTGACTCGGAAGACCGCCCCGCCGTTCGGTGAATTCAATGCCCGGATTTTACCCTGGTGCTGTTCAACAATTCTTGAACAGATAGAGAGGCCCAAGCCTGTTCCCTCGGCGCGGGTGGTAAAAAATGGTTGGAAGATCCTGTTGAGAATTTCTTCCGGGATGCCGGCGCCGCTGTCTTTGATCTCGATTTGTACGGCCTGGTCGCCGTGCAGACGTACGGTTTTCAGGCGAAGGGTCAAATCTCCCCCCTGTGGCATGGCCTGTATGGCATTTTGGATGAGGTTGGTAAAGAGTTGCGAGAGGCGCACGACATCGCCGAAGATCCCCGGAAGGTCGGCTTCGGTCTTGACCTCGACGTGAATGCTGGCTTGAGTCAAGGACTGCTCCTCCTTGACCAGCAAGGCGCCTATGAACTCCGGCAGCTGGCAGGAATCGTAGCAAATCATCTGCTTACGTGAAAAAGAGAGAATGCCGACGACGATCTCTTCGAGGCGGCGGGCCTCCCGTTTGATGGTGTCTACATAATAGCGGCCTTCGTCCTCATCGATCAAGCGTTCCAGTCTGCGGGCAAAGCCGCCGATGGCGATCATCGGATTCTTGAGGTCGTGAGCAATCGACGCCACCAGTTCGCCAAGGAGGGCCATTTTTTCGTCCTGTTGTGCGCGGGCCTCAAATCCTTGTAATTCTTCGTTGCGACTCTCGAGTCGACGTATCAGCAGCACATTGTCGATAGCGATTTCGGCATGACGTGCATAAGCTTCGGCTTCGGCAAGTCGCAGGGCAGAGAGTGAGCCAATGTTATCAGTGAAGATAACGACGCCGATTAAGCCTTCGCGACCGGACAGTGGCAGACATGCGTACTCTCGAGAGGAACAGAAATGGTGAAAGAGAGTGGCAAGCTCATCCTTGACGTCGTTTCCCAACAGCGACCGCGAGATTCCTTCTTTACGGACCGCAGCAATCGCCGGCGTACCTGCCAGTTGAAAACGCAAACGCATCGCGGCGCGATTAAAATCGGTATCGCGTTGGCGGCGCTGGATCTCAGTCGTCACGCGGGGGTGACACCAGTTTTCCGGGGTGGTATGAGCGGGGAGGGCAAAAAGGGAGGTTTCCCGGGTGATGCCGAGCATTCCTTGCAGGACGTGTGAACGTTTATTGTAAAGGGCGAGGATTGCCGCCGTGAAATTCCCGCCTGCCGGGGAGGTCAGTGCCGAGAGGAAGAAGTGAATCAGATCGTTGAGGCGTAATGTACGCTGGATGCCGAGGGAATAGGCGGTAAAAGTGTTGTCGTGCTCTGTCGACATCAGCAATGGCCTTCCACAAGAGGAGCAACCAGGTAGGTCGGGGCAGGTCGAGGGATGTAAAGTTTCCTCAGGCGCTGCTGGCATTGCCGAAGGGATTAGCCGATCTTTTCCTGACGCTCTTGTTCGGTTTTGCAATCGATGCAAAGGGTCGTCACCGGCCGGGCTTTTAGGCGGGCTACGCTGATATCTTCGCCGCAACTTTCGCAGACACCAAAATCTCCTTCTTCGATGCGCTCTAAAGCTTCGCGAATTTTGAGGATGAGTTTACGCTCGCGGTCACGAATCCTCAGCTCGAAGTTGCGGTCTGATTCCAGCGAAGCGCGATCAGTCGGGTCGGGGAAATTAGTCTTTTCATCCGTCATTTCCGTCACGGTTCTTCCGGCATCGCGCTGCAAGGTTTCAAGCTGCTCTTGGAGAGTTTTTTTGAGTTCTTCCAGCTGGGTATGGTCCATGTCTCGCCCCTGTCGGTTTAGGTTAGCTGAATATTATAAAGAAGAAGTCATGTTCGGTCAATCAGATAAAAAGCGTTACACTGTGTGTGGGCGTCAGGAGGGAAACTGGGCAAAGATCAGATAAGCCATCATGATCGCCAGTCCCCAGAGGATGACAATGTCCGAGTGTTTCATTGGCGGTGCTTGGGCAAGGGCCCGTGTTTCATCGGTGATCGCAGTAGCCGGCGCCCGCTCCAGCACGCTGGTGAGCAAGTGATCAAAGCCGTCATACATATTGGCGATGATCAAAAAGTCTTCGCCGGCATTGATTGTCAGAAAGGCGCGTTGCCTCACCCGCACCGTCTCTACCGCGGTAATCTCACTCCAGAGAAAGGCCCGCACCCGGCCGAGGCGAATCAATCGCAAGCCGTCAACATCGATTTCGATCCGTCGCGCCAAGCATTCGAAGAGGAGGTAGCCGAGGGGTATAAGGGCGCAGCCGACCACCAGCAGTTTAGCTGAGGGTTGCTCCTGGATGATGACGATCGCCGCGAGGACCAGACAAAGGAGGACGACGAGGCCGAGGGGGAGGACAAAGGAAAGACGGATGCGATAGGTCTGCATAGATTAAATTCCTGAGCGGAGGAAGAGAAAACTTTTTCCACCTTCTCTGTTTTTAAGTTGAATGGCGCCGGTCAACTGCGACATCACTGCTTTTCTATAAACTTCGCGCTTCATAGCCTTGTCACCTCGAGTGAAATGCGACAATTTTCCGTCCATCTTTGAGCTCATTCAAACAATCCTTCCAGTGCCTCGGCGGCGGTGCGCACGCCAATCAGCTCCATTCCCGGCGGAGCGTCGAGATTCTTCAGATTCCCCTGCGGCAGCAGGCAGCGGGTAAAACCGAGGCGGGCTGCTTCCTTGACGCGCAGTTCGGGGCGGGAGACGGCCCGGACTTCGCCGGCAAGGCCGACTTCGCCAAAGAGGATGGCGCGTGGCGGGATCGGCCGGTTCATGTGGCTGGAAGCGAGGGCGGCCATGACCGCCAGATCAGCGGCGGGTTCGTCGAGCTTGACGCCGCCGGCGACGTTGACAAAGATATCTTGGGCGAGCAGCGAGAGCCCGACCTTCTTTTCGAGGACGGCGACGAGGAGGGAGACGCGGTTGTGGTCGATCCCCATGGTCGTGCGCCGCGGTGTGCCAAGAGACGAACCGGAAACCAGCGCCTGCACCTCGACAAGGATCGGCCGGCTCCCCTCCAGAGATGCGACGACGCTGCTCCCGGTCGCCCCTTCGGCACGTTCGGCGAGGAAGAGTTCGGAAGGATTCGCCACTTCACTGAGGCCAGACTCCTTCATCTCGAAGACGCCGATCTCGTTGGTCGAGCCGAAGCGGTTCTTGACGGCGCGAAGGATGCGGTAGGGGTGGCCGGGGTTCCCTTCAAAGTAAAGGACGGTATCGACGAGGTGCTCAAGGACACGCGGCCCGGCGATGGCGCCGTCCTTGGTGACGTGGCCGACGAGGAAGGTGGGGATACCGTCAACCTTGGCGGTCTGCATCAGCCGGCCCGCACATTCCCGCACCTGACTGACCGAGCCAGGGGCGGATTCGAGGGCAGCGGTGAAGATGGTCTGGATCGAGTCGATGACCAAAAAGGCCGGTTTGAGCTCGCGCACCCGGTCGAGGATCGCTTCGAGGGCGGTCTCGGCAAGGAGGTAGAGCTGCCCGTCCGCGACGCCGAGACGGTCGGCGCGCATTTTGATCTGCTTGGTCGATTCTTCGGCGCTGACATACAGGGCGATGCCGGCAGCGGCAAGCTGGCCGACCGCCTGCAACAGCAGGGTCGATTTGCCGATGCCGGGATCTCCGCCGATAAGGATGAGGGAGCCGGGGACGACGCCGCCGCCGAGGACGCGGTCGAATTCACCGATGCCGCACTGCAAGCGGTCCTCTTCGCTGGCATCGACTTCATGGAGGCGTTGCGGCCGACCGAGGGAGGCGGTCATGCGCGGCGTGCTCCCCTTGGGAGAGATGGTGACCGTCTCTTCGGCGAGGGAATTCCAGGCGCCGCAATCGGGGCAGCGCCCCAGCCATTTTGGCGACTGAAAGCCGCATTGCTGGCAATTGTAGAGGGATTTCTGTTTCATGATCGCGCAGTGTACGGGCTTGATCTGGCAGTGTCAACGGCTGTTGCGCGCTGCCACTTCATCCTTGACAAGAGGAGGACCCTTCCGCTATTAAATGGAAATCATTTCCATTTAAACGAGTCATCCATGTCGCATGATTTTCCGCAACTCCTTAAAAGCCTGCAACTCAAAGTCACGCCGCAACGTTTGGCGATTCTGGAGAGCATGAGCGCCGTCCGTACCTACCTCAGTCCCGAAGAGGTGCAGGGGCAGGTACAGCGGCGCACGAATAGCAAGGTCGGGCTGCCGACGATCTACCGCAACCTCGAAGAACTCTCCAGCCAGGGGGTGGTCAGTAAGATCCTTCATCCCAACCGCCAGCTTTATTACTACTTCTGCGCCAATCGCGACCACCATCATCACTTTGTCTGCCTCGCCTGCCGTACGGTGCAGGACATCCACGACTGCGGTTGTGCCGAACTGGCCGGCCAGATTGATGGTCAGATCGAACTTCAGATTATGCAGGCCCTCGGCACCTGTCGCCGTTGCTGCAACCAGAACGCATAAAGGGGACGATTGACAATGCCCAGAATTCTCCTCCTCATTCTGCTTTTCGGCGGCCTCTTCCTGCCGGCGTGCAGCAAACCCGAGAGCGCTCCGCCAGTCGCCACCAAGCTGCAGGTCGTCACCTCCCTCTTCCCCCTTTACGATTTTGTCCGGCAGATCGGCGGTGATCAAGTCGAAGTCACTCTATTGCTGCCGCCGGGGGTGGAGGCGCACAGTTTCGACCCGAAACCGGACGATATCCTCCGCGTTAATCGCGCCGGCCTCTTCATCTACACCCACAAAGCCATGGAAGTCTGGGCGGCGACGATAGCACAGAGCGTCGATCCGGCCCGGGTAACGATCGTCGATGCCAGCGTCGGGGCGCAATTGCGACCGAGTAGCGGCGATGGGGATGAGCACGATGACCACGCTCATAGCCCCGGGGCAATCGATCCCCACCTCTGGCTTGACTTTGCCAACGCGCAGGTCATGGTCGACAACATCGCCGCGGCGATGGCCAGCAAAGATCCGGCGCATCGCGACCTTTATCTCGCCAATGCCGCGGCGTATCGGGACCGTCTTGATCACCTCGACGCCGCTTACCGCCGCAGCCTCACTGATTGTAAAAAGCGGACACTGCTGCAGGGCGGGCATTTTGCCCTCGGCTATCTCACCGCCCGCTACGGCCTGAAGTATCATGCCGCGGCCGCGGTCAATCCCGAAGCCGAACCGACGGCGGCGACGATGGCGGCCCTAGTTAAGCAGATGCGCCGCGATGATCTCCGTTACCTCTTCAGCGAAGAGTTGGTCTCGCCCAAGCTGGCGGAAACGATTGCCAAGGAAGGGGGAGGATCGGTCCTCCTGCTCAGTGCCGCCCATAATGTCAGCAAGGCCGACTTTGAGCGGGGCATCACTTTCATCGAGATCATGGAGCGCAACCTGAAGAATCTGCAGATCGGACTCGAATGCCGATGATTCTCCTGCAAGCCGAGCAGCTGCATATTGCCTACGGCAGTACCGATATTCTCCGCGACATCTCTTTTCAGGTGCAGACCGGCGACTATCTCGGCATTGTCGGCCCCAATGGTTCGGGGAAGAGCACCCTGATCCGGGCGATGCTCGGTCTCGTCCCCGTCACCTCCGGCATCGTCCGCCTCCTCGGACAGCCGTTATCACTCTTCAGTGACTGGCAGAAGATCGGCTATCTCCCCCAGCGCCTCAGCTTTGCCAACCCGCACTTCCCCGCCACCGTCGAAGAGATTGTCCGTCTCGGCTTCATTGACAAGAAGGGCCCGAAGCGCCGTATCGATGCCAGTGAAGCCAAACAACTCGAAGAGATCCTTGCCCGCATGGGGATCATCGACCTGCGCCAGCAGCTGATCGGTCACCTTTCCGGCGGGCAGCAGCAGCGCGCCCTCCTCGCTCGTGCCCTGGTGGGTCGCCCGGCCCTCCTCCTCCTTGATGAACCGACCACCGCTCTTGACCCGGAGACGCGGGAGGATTTCTACGATATTGTCAAGGAGCTCAACCGCGAGGTGGGGACGGCGATCATCCTCATCACCCACGACACCTGGAATATCGGCCAGTATGCCAAACGCTTTGTCTACCTCGACAAAACGGTGATCTTTGACGGCACCTTCGCCGAATTCTGCGCGTCGGAAGAGATGACCAGCTTCTTCGGGGAGCACTCGAACAAGACCATCTACCATCACCACGGAGACCACTGCTGATGCCAACCTTCGAGATTCTCGGCTACGGCTTTATCCAGCGCGCCCTGATCGCCGGGACGCTGATCGGTCTCCTCTGCGCCCTCCTCGGCCTCTTTCTGGTGCTGCGCCGTTTTTCCCTGATCGGTGATGGCCTCGCCCACTTCACCTTCGGCAGCGTCGCCCTTGTCCTCCTCTGCGGCGTCAGCGCCCACTGGGTGACTTATGCGGCGATCCCCCTGGTCCTGGTCGGCGCCCTCGGCATTCTCAAGCTCACCTCCAGCGCCCGTATTCACGGCGACACCGCCATCGGCATCGTCTCCGCCCTCGGTATCGCTCTCGGCGTTATCCTCGCCAGCCTCTCCGGCGGATATAATGTCGATCTCTTCAGCTATCTCTTCGGCAATATCCTCATCATCACCCGCAATGACGTCCTCCTCACCGCCGCCCTCGCGGTCGTCGTTATCGCGGTTGTGGCCCTGCGCGGCCGGGCTTTCTTTGCCGTCGCTTTCGATGAAGATCTCGCCCGCACCTCGGGGATCAATACCAATCGCGCCAATGTCATCCTCGTCCTCCTTACCGCCCTGACTGTCGTCCTCGCCATGAAGCTGGTCGGAATCATGCTCGTCTCCGCCCTCCTCATCCTGCCGCCGGTGGCGGCGCTGCAACTTGGCCGCGGTTTTTTGCCGACCCTCCTGCTGGCCGCTGTCTTCGGCATCCTGTCGGTCCTCAGCGGCATCCTCGCCTCCTTTGTCCTCAATCTGCCGACCGGCGGGACGATTATCGTCGCTTCGTTTCTGCTCTTTGTGGTGGCGGCGTTGGCGGGGCGATGGCGGCGGGGGTGAAAAATAAAACCGGGCGATCCATGAATTGCCCCTACGATAACATCCATTTCAAGGAAACCCATGATTCAGCTCATCAACATCAGCCGCCAGCACGGCAGCCAGATCCTTTTTCAAAACGCTTCCGCCCAGATCCTCCCCGGCAGCCGTAGCGGCCTGGTTGGGCCGAACGGCGCCGGCAAGACCACGGTCTTCCGCCTCATCACCGGCGAAGAACACCCTGACAGCGGCGATATCGTCGTCCCCAAGGGGGCGGTGATCGGCTACTTCTCGCAGGATGTCGGCGATATGTGCGGCCGCTCGGCGCTGGCGGAGGTTATGGCCGCCTCCGGGAATACCGTTCAGCTCGGCGAAGAGTTGACACAGATGGAAGCGCAGATGTGCGATCCCCTCGATGATGACGTTATGGCGGCGCTTCTGGAGCGCTACGGCGAGGCCCAGGCCGAGTTCGAGAATCGCGGCGGCTACGATCTCGAATCCCGCGCCCAGGCGGTCCTCACCGGTCTCGGCATCGGCCCCGACGCCTACGATCGGCCGGTCGAATCGTTCAGCGGCGGCTGGAAGATGCGCATCGCTCTGGCCAAGATTCTCACCCTCAACCCCGACTATCTCCTCCTCGACGAGCCGACCAACCATCTCGACGTCGAATCGATCATCTGGCTCGAAGAGTGGCTTGCCACTGACTTCAAGGGGGCGCTGCTCATGACCAGCCATGACCGCGAGTTCATGAACCGCTCGGTCAAACGGATCATCGAAGTCTCTGGCGGCACCATCACCACCTACACTGGCGACTACGATTACTACGAGCGGGAGCGGGATATCCGCCTTGAACAGCTCCTTGCCAGCCACCGCCGCCAACAGGAGATGCTCGCCAAGGAGGAGGAGTTCATCGCCCGTTTTGCCGCGCGCGCCAGTCATGCCGCCCAGGTGCAGTCGCGGGTGAAGAAGATCGACAAGATCGAGCGCATCGAGATTCCGGCGGCACAGCGCAAGGTCAAGTTCGAATTTCCGCCGGTGCCGCGCAGCGGCGACGATGTCGTCAAGATCGAAGGACTCGCCAAAGGGTGGCCCCTCCCCGACGGCAGCGTCAAATCGGTCTTCGGCGGCGTCAACGGTCTCATCCGCCGCGGCGAAAAGATCGCGGTGGTCGGCGTCAACGGCGCCGGTAAATCGACCTTCCTCAAGGTCCTCGCCGGCCAGACCGAACCGAGCGCCGGCAGCGCCATCATCGGCGCCAGTGTCTCGGCCGGCTACTTCAGCCAGCACGCCATGGAGATCCTCGACCCCAAGCTCACCGTCTTTGAGACGGTGCAGAATGCCCTCCCTAACGCCAGCATCGGCGCGGTGCACAACCTCTGCGGCGCTTTCCTCTTCAGCGGCGAAACATCTGAGAAGCGCATCGACCGCCTCTCCGGCGGCGAAAAGAGCCGGGTGGTCCTCGCTACCTTGTTGGCGCGCCCTCTCAACTTCCTCATTCTCGACGAGCCGACCAACCATCTCGACATCGATTCGCGCGAGCTCCTCCTCCAGGCGCTGCAGGACTTCGGCGGCACCGTCATCCTCGTCAGCCACGACCGCCACTTCCTCCGCGCTTTGGTCAACCGCGTCTTTGTCGTCGACCACGGCGAGATGATCATCTATGAAGGGGATTACGACTACTATCTGCACAAAAGCGGCCGAGAGGCGCACGGCGGGTAAGCTGGAAAAATAAGTGGTTAATTCCTTCTTATTGAGAGGAGACAGAACCCCAAGGAAACAGATAGGTTAAGGTCGGATGACGAAAAAAGGGAGCGGAGATCAGCATAATGACACATAATGACAAATCCCTTGCTGCAGCTGACGCACCGTGTTAATCTCCGCCCGTTATTTTTTTGTAATGATTCCAGCTGGAGCTGTCCATGGCCAGATGCAGTAGCAGGGGATAACAATCGAACCGCCCGATGTCAATAGCCATCCGGGCGGTTTTTTTCATTGATTTGCCGTGAAGAATAGCGGCGAACCGCCAGCACGAGCAGGGAGCCCTGCTCCTTCCTCTGCCCTTTTTAAACCTCATAGGTAGCGACAGCGATGCGAGTATTTTCCATACTTATGGTGTTAATCGGGGTAATCTTCCTTGCCCGCGCCTTTCTTCCGGCAAAGATAATTTTACGCCATGTCAGCGGTCATCTCCGTCGTAAGTGGCTTGTCATCCTTAACCTGATGGCTTTTTTCCTTCTCGGGTATCTTCTGTTCGATGCCGTCCTCTTCTTTAATCTGCCTTTACCGCTTGAACTGGTGACCGCCGGGGTCTTCCTCGGTGGTGCGGTCTTCGTATTCCTTATTATCTATCTTTGCAAAAGCACTATTACGGCACAACAAAAAGCCGAGGCAGAGATCGTCAAGCTGAATGAATCCCTTGAGCAAAAGGTGGCAGAGCGGACCCGGGAACTTAAACAGTTGTCCGATTTTAACCGAATCGTGCTGGATAGCATTGCTGATCCCATCTCCATAATTGATGTCGAGACGTTTCAGATCATCGATGTTAATCAGGCTTTTCTCAAAGAGATCAAACTTCCTGCAGAACAAATCATCGGCAGAACCTGCTACGACATTACCCATCACAGATCAAGCCCGTGTACGCCCCCTCATGATTCCTGCCCCCTCTTCGAAACACTGACTCATGACGATCACGCCACAATGTTACATGTTCACTGGACCCTTTCGGGTGAAAAGCGGTTTGTCGAAGTGCTCACCTCGCCGATCAGAGATGAAAAAGGGAAGATTGTACAAGCGGTTCATATCCAGAGAGATATCACCGAACGCATAGAAACTGATGAGACTCTTCGGGAAAACCAGGAACTTCTCCGGGTGGTTGTCGAAGGGACATTTGACGCGATTTACGTTAAAGATATTGAGGGGCGTTATCGCCTCTTTAATGCGGCGGCATCGCATTTAACGGGGAAGAGTCCCGAAGAAGTCTACGGCCGGGATGATACCTTCCTCTTTCCCACTGAGGAAGCAAAGATCCTGATGGATGAGGATCGTCTCGTAATGGACGTTGGCTTGACCAGAACTTTTGAGGAGCGCCTCACTTCTGTGGACGGTGAGAATCTGGTCTTTATGACCACAAAAG
Source organism: Deltaproteobacteria bacterium HGW-Deltaproteobacteria-4 (assembly GCA_002841765.1). NCBI lineage: Bacteria > Deltaproteobacteria > Deltaproteobacteria bacterium HGW-Deltaproteobacteria-4. The sequence continues at coordinate 34,899 of PHAV01000005.1, forward strand.
GGCCCTTGTTCGATGTAAACAAAAATATTACCGGCATCTTCGGGGTTGCCCATGACATTACCGAGCTTAAACGGGCAGAGGAACAGATCCGGAATCTTGCTTACACCGACCACCTGACAGGATTGCCAAACAGGTTGCTGTTGCTTGACAGGTGCGAGCAGGCTATCGCCACTGCCAAGCGCAGAGGGGCGCAGATGGCGTTGCTCTTCTTTGACCTCGACCACTTCAAGAATATTAATGATACAATGGGGCACCATGCCGGTGATCTCCTTCTTAAAGCGGTTTCCAGCCGTATCTTGAAGATTTTACGCGCAAATGACACTCTGGCACGGTTGGGTGGAGACGAATTCGTCCTTATTTGCAGTTCAATAGATTCCCCGCAGGACGCCGGGGTCGTGGCGAAGAAAATTCTCGAACTTCTCCAGCAACCGTTCGAAATTGAGGGGAAAAATATATACAGCAATGCCAGCATAGGGATTGTTATCTATCCGGAGGATGGAGAAGACAGTTCAATCCTGCTGAAGCATGCAGATCTGGCAATGTATGCCGCAAAGGCGCAAGGGAGAGAGACGTTCAACTTCTTTTCCGACACACTGAACGTGAAGGCCAGAGAGCGGGCTGTTATTGAGGAGGATTTGCGTCAGGCTCTGCGGCTGTCAGACCAGCTCCTGCTTCATTACCAGCCGCAGATAGAATTCGGGAGTGGCCGGATCTTTGGCATGGAAGCCCTTTGTCGCTGGCTCCATCCCGTGCATGGCTTCATTGCTCCGGACAAGTTCATACCGGTTGCTGAACAGACCGGCCTGATCCGTCAAGTCGGATATTGGGGATTAAAGACAGCGTGCCGACAGTGCAGTGAGTGGCACCGCAACGGCTTTCCCTTGTCGGTTGCCGTGAATGTCTCGATCGGTCAACTGCAGTTTTCAGATTTCCCTGAAATGGTGCAGGAGGTTCTCGACGAAGCGGGCCTGCCGCCTGAATACCTTGAACTTGAAATTACGGAATCTATGCTTATGCACAGTGCCAACAAGTCTGTGGAACTGCTCAATCGCCTTAAGGAGATCGGTGTCAAGATTGCGATTGATGACTTTGGTACCGGCTATTCTTCTCTCAGCTACCTTAATAAATTCTCGGTGGACAAAATAAAAATAGACCAGTCCTTTATCCGGGAGATAACTCAGCGGGACGATGCGGCGTCGATCGTCCTCGCCATTGTCTCTATCGGACACAGCCTCGGACTGAAGGTCATCGCCGAAGGGGTAGAGACGCAAGAAGAGGAAGCGATCCTGCTCGGATTTTCCTGTGACGAAGCGCAGGGGTATTATTACTCAAAACCGATGTCCGCTCTGGATGCAGGTCGCCTGATTTATATGAATACCCCTTTGGGCGTGTCAAGCCCGGATGTAAATCTGTCAGAAGCTGACCCGTCGATAGCGCCGGCCCTGATTCTCTGAGGGGATAGTTCAGAAAGATAAAGTCATAAACCGCCCGCCGACAACCCGCTGTCCGGGCGGTTTGGCGTTGTGAGTGGGATGCTCTCGACGACAGGGAAAGGTGAAGTCGAGACAAATCGTCGAGAGAATTTCATAAGAAAATAATTTGTCCCCCTTTTCCCGTTCTGGACTTTACCCCGACCTTTTCCCCCGAAGGCTCCAGCCATAAATATCGTTATCGCCCCCGATCCTTTCAATGAGAGTCCCTCTATCCTGCTGGAAGGCACGGTCATTCCGAAAGATGGATAATAATTTCTTATTAAAATTCAAGTAGTTTGTTGGTCGGTTTGACTTTCTGCCCACAGGGGTTATTATTAAGGGATAAAAAAGTCGCCCCTGCCTGACGAAAATACACACATGACCCAAGCACGCTCCGCGTGCAAATTCCTCTTTTTGCCGACTGGTTCTCCTGCCGGCAGACACCCTCAGGGATTTCCCTCGCGGCCGTACCTTCAACGCCCTATGTACTCAGAACAAAAGGAGTTTTTATGGAGGAAAAGACCACCAAGATCAAGGTTGTCAACGTGACTAAAATTTTCGGCCCTCACCCCAAGAGGGCCTTGAAGATGCTCCAGGCTGGATCGAGCAAGGAGACCATTCACGCCGAGACCGGCACGACGGTCGGCGTCTACGATGCCAGCTTCGAAATTAACGCCGGCGAAATTTTCGTCATCATGGGACTCTCGGGCTCGGGAAAGTCGACCATGGTGAGGATTCTTAACCGCCTGATCGAACCGACGGCCGGTTCAGTCTTCGTCGACGGTGACGACGTGGCGACGATGAACGATCAACAGTTGATCGAGCTGCGTCGCAAGAAGATGTGCATGGTCTTCCAGTCCTTTGCACTGATGCCGCACCTGACGGTGCTGGAGAATGCCGCCTTTGGACTGGAGATCTCGGGTATCGACAAAATGATCCGCAGCGAGCGGGCGCTAAAGGCCCTCGAACAGGTCGGCCTCGAAGGCTACGCGGCGAGCTATCCCCGGCAACTCTCCGGGGGGATGCAGCAGCGCGTCGGCCTCGCCCGGGCGTTGGCGGTCAATCCCGACATCCTCCTCATGGACGAAGCCTTCTCCGCCCTCGATCCCTTGATCCGCACCGAGATGCAGGATGAACTCCTTAAATTGCAATCGCGGGCGCAGCGCACCATCGTCTTCATCTCTCACGATCTCGACGAAGCAATGCGCATCGGTGACCGTATCGCTATTATGGAAGGAGGGAGGGTGGTGCAGGTCGGGACTCCCGAGGAGATCCTGCAGAACCCGGCCGACGACTATGTCCGCGCCTTCTTCCGCGGTGTCGACCCGACGAACATTCTCACCGCCGGCGATATCGCCCGCAAATCAGCAGTGACGATCATCCGCCATCGCGGTGAAGGCCCTCGCACCGCCCTGCAACGCCTCATCAGTCATGAACGCGATTACGGCTATGTCCTTGACAGCGAACGCCGCTTCATGGGGCTGGTCTCCACCGATTCCCTCAAAGAATTTATTGACAGCAACGGTGGCCAGGATCTGATCCCGACCTTTCTTCCCGAAGCCCGGGCCGTACTGAGTAGCGAATCGATGCAGGATATCCTGCCGGAGGTCACCGCCCGGCCATGGCCGATCCCGGTTCTTGATGAAGAGGGACGATATCTCGGAGTCATTTCCAAGAATCAGTTCCTGCGTACCCTGCAAAGAGGGCATGAGGAGAGCGCTAAAACCGCAAGCGTAGAGCTGCCGGTGGAGGATAACGCACTATGAAATTACTAAACTTTGACGAGCAACTCATCCCCCTCGACACCTGGATCCAAAACGGTGTTGACTGGTTGGTCTCCAACTATCGCGACCTCTTCCAGGTGATCAAGGTTCCGATCGAAAAAACTCTGGAAGTTTTGCAGTGGACCTTCGCCTTCCTCCCCCCCTTCGTCCTGATTGCACTCCTCTCCCTGGCGGCCTGGCGCTACGCCGGCAAGCGGGTGATGGTCTTTACTCTCCTCAGCCTGTTATTGATCGGCTATCTCGGCCTTTGGGAGGACACCATGGTCACCCTGTCGATGGTAATCTGTTCTGTCCTCTTCTGCGCCGTCGCCGGCATCCCCCTTGGAATCCTCTCCGGACGGAGTGATCGCTTTGAGATGATTTTGCGCCCCTTTCTCGATGCCATGCAGACGACCCCGGCCTTCGTCTATCTGATTCCGGTGGTAATGCTCTTCAGCATCGGGACGGTCTCCGGGGTCCTGGCGACCATCGTCTTTGCTTTGCCACCGATCATCCGTCTGACCAGCCTCGGCATCCGCCAGGTCCATCCTGAACTGGTCGAGGCGGCCGTCGCTTTCGGTGCCACCCCCTGGCAGGTACTGCGCAAGGTGCAGTTCCCCCTGGCGCTCCCCTCAATCATGACCGGTCTCAACCAGACGATCATGATGGCTCTGTCGATGGTCGTTATCGCCGCCCTGATCGGTGCCGGTGGCCTCGGCGGGCCGGTTGTGCAGGGGCTCAACACTCTGGAGATCGGCCTGGCGACTGTCGGCGGCCTCGCCATCGTCTTGCTGGCAATGATCCTCGACCGGATCACTCAGGGTTTCGCAAAAGCGCGATAACTCTAGGACCGGAACGAATCCATTCACCCGCAAAAGGAGAAAAAGATGAAACGTATCGTATTCAGCCTGATCGGCTTCGGACTCATGGCCATCCTCGCCACTCCCCTTCTGGCGGAGAGCGACAAGCCAGGTAAGGGGGTCAAGGTGCAGCCGGCCCGGGCTACCTGGAACACCGGTTACTTTCAGGAAGCGATTGTCCGCAAAGGGCTCATCGAGCTCGGTTACAATGTCAAAAAACCGAAGGAGTTGCAGAATCCGATCTTCTACCAATCCCTCGCCCTCGGTGATGTCGACTACTGGACCAACGGCTGGTTCCCCAACCATGACGGCCAGCTCCCCAAGGGGGCGGAAAAGACGATCGAAAAGGTCGGTTATATCGTCAAAGCTGGCGGATTGCAGGGCTATCTGGTCTCTAAACGGGATGTCGAAAAGTACAACATCCAATCCCTCGACGATTTCCGTCGTCCCGAAGTCAAGCAGGCCTTCGATGCCAATGGGGACGGCAAGGCCGATCTGACTGCCTGCCCGGCCGGTTGGGGCTGTGAATCGGTTATTGCTCACCACATGGAAGTTTATGATCTTGACAAGGATATCAACCTGATCAAGGCCGCCTATTCGGCGAGTATGGCCGACACCCTGGCTCGCTACAATAATGGTGAACCGGTCTTTTTTTACACCTGGGCGCCGAACTGGACGATCTTCAAACTCAAGCCGGGGACAGATGTGATGTGGATCAACGTACCAAAGACCCTCCCCAATGAATCACAGAAGTCCGGGGAAGAGCGCATGACGGCCAGCGCTATCGAGGGGGCCGTGAGCGACCCGATCAAACTCGGCTTTGTCGTCAGCGACATTCAGATCGTCGCCAACAAAAAGTTTCTGACCAAGAACCCGGCGGCCAAAAAGTTCTTCGAACTCTTCACTATGTCCCTGGCTGACATCAACGAGCAGAACACGTTGATGGAGAATGGAGAGAAGTCTCAGAAGGATATTGAACGCCATGCGGATGCGTGGATTGCCAAGCACCGGGGCATTTGGGAGCAATGGTTGGCTGAAGCGCGTAAGGTTGCGAAGTAGGAAGATATTTACGGAGATTTACATCATTGGGTAAGGGGGATTTTTCGTTGATTAAATGGGCATTCCCGTTATTCTGATCTTTAAAAAAGCCGACCCGGCATTGCCGGGTCGGCTTTTTGTTAGCTGCAAAGGTTAAAAGTAGTAGCCAATGTTGACGTTGAACTTAGTGCCCCAATCCGCCCCCTTGGCACCGGCGGCAAAAGAATCTCTGGGGCCATTTAGATAGAGAGCATTTTTCCCACTGATGACATCGAAGTAGGTGTAGATCGGGCCGGCAGTGACCATGCAGCCGACGGTGTTGATTTGAGAATCCTCAAAAGCACTCTCCTTCTTGACGAGACGGCTGTAATCCTCGTAAAAGGTCAGGTTGCTCACCGGACCCCAACTCACCGGCAGGGAATAACTGAGCCCGGCCGAATAGAGTGTCCCTTCAGAGGCGACCAGAAAGGAGTCAGAGAATCCGCCCATGAGGACACTTTTATCATCGACGCCGGCGGGATTTTTGGGGTTGTACTGGTATTCAGCGACCTGCAGCAGAAGGTTAAAGGGTCCATAGTTGCCATTGAGATGGGCGGCTGCGGCCCAATGGTCGCCATTGTCGGTGGTGGTGTTATTGTAGAGTTGTCCCCACTCGCCGGAAAGTCCGACTTCGGTTTTGCCAAAATCACCATGATCAGCGGTATAGGCGAGACGCGCGTTAAACTGGTTGGTCTCTTCATTGGCTTGATCACCTGCTGTTACCACGTCATAGGAGTAACGCTCCAGCTTGGAGGCGCTCCCCCATTCATCATTTTTGAAGAACGCCAACTGCAGGTTCCAGGGGCCGTCTTTCTTAATAAACTTCAGGCCCATGTCGTAGTCGTCGTCCAGACCGACGTAATAGGGGATGCCCCCCCAAAAGTTATGATAGTCATAAGAGAGGTTGCCGAAGGGGACCTGAGTGATCCCGATCTGGACCCCGAGCGTATCGTTGACCGGATACTCAATAAAGGCATGATGAACGAAGTCCTGGTAGCTGTTCCAACGGTACTGGGCGGAGTAGGTGATCTTTTGGTAGGAACCGGCAACACCCAAACGGAACAGGTCAAATTTTAGATCTCCGCTTTTGTCCTTGTCGCTGTCGCTGAAGTCGTCCAGGTTGTAGTTAAAGCGGATCGCCCCGCTGAGTTTGGGGCCTTGCGAATCAGACTCGTTATTCACGTAAGTTCCCGCGGCGAGTTGCGTCTCTAATTCGTTCAACCTGCTCTTAAGGGAATCTATCTCCCCGGTCTTGTCCTTGAGTAAGCGCACTTCCTCTAATAAAGCCTGATTATCCCCTTCGACCGCCCAACAAGGGGTCGTAGCGAAGATCAGTAAAAGTGCCGATATGGCCAAAGGCCAGTAAGACTTTCTCCTCTTGATCAATTCCATTTTTTTCCTCTCTTTCTTCCAGGTAAAATTGCAGTGGTCCTTCACTCTTCGTAGCTTACTTATTCGAACTACTTCCCCGGTTGCGGTGGCGGTTATCTTCGTATCTTGCCGGGGCAAAGATCATTCACGCCGCTACCTCCTATAAATACCAGCAAGCATTGCTAATGACAAATAACAAAAAAGTTCGCAGTTGTGTGGCCTGCGTTAAATTTCTTCGACGCGCCGATCAATCATAAAGGGCGTTGCACAAGGATGAGACGGATTTTACAGATCAAGGACGGATTGAGCAAGAGTCACTGGCGGCATATTTATGTTCTTTGCGGGAAACGCTTCGCGCCCTTTAAATTCGTCCCCTCAGATTTTATCCGTGTGAAGAATGCTTCTAACTATATTCTGACCTTCTTTGTCAACTATTGATCCGCGTCAAAGCCTTCCCCTCCTTTTTGCTCTAGTCTGGACTCAAGAGCAGCACGAAAGGAGCGCAACCATGAACCTTCCACAAAATATCGGTGAAGCAGCTATCAATAAAACGATCGAGGAGCACCCCGTCATCGGCGAGATTCTCCAGAAGTACGATATCGGTTGCGTCACCTGCGGCGTCGGCATCTGTCTGGTCAAGGACGTGGTCGCAATCCACGCCCTCGGCCCTGAGGCGGAAGCGCAGATTGAGGCCGAGATCAACGCCTACCTCGCCACTCTCAAACCCTAAAACGACTCATAAAGGAGAAACGACCATGACGAACTTAGCCTGTGGCTGCCCCGGTTCCCACGTCCGCACCATCGAGAAGAACGACAGCGCCCCGAGCACAGAGAGCGGCGACCGCCCCTCCGAGCTGCGCCAGTGGCCGACCCAGCTCCAGCTGGTGCCGCCGACCGCGCCGTATCTGCAGAACGCCCATCTCCTCATTGCCGCCGACTGCGCCCCCTTTGCCTACCCGGAGTTCCACCGCGACTTTATCAAGGGGCGGATCCTGGTCAACGCTTGTCCCAAGCTCGACGACACCGGCCCCTATATCGACAAGCTGGCAGCGATGATCGCCAACAACGACGTGCAGTCGGTGACGGTGACGATCATGGAGGTCCCCTGCTGCCGCGGCCTGGCGATGCTCGCCAACGAAGCCGTGAAGAAGTCGGGGAAGGACGTGCCGGTCGAGGTGGTGGTGATCGGTATCAACGGCGAAAGGAAAAAGTAAGATGAAAAGCGACGTGACGAAAGTGCTGGTCGATGAGCATCAGCTGATCCTGCGTATGATCGCGCTGGTCGAAGAGAAGACCGCCCTCCTCGAAGCCGGGAAGTTCCGCAACTGGCAGTTCTACCTCGACGCCGTCGACTTTATCCGCAACTATGCCGACCGGTTTCATCATGCCAAGGAGGAGGATGTCCTCTTTGTCGAGCTGATCCAAAACGGCATGCCCGAGAAGAGCTCGCCGATCGAGGCGATGCACATCGAGCACGACCAGGGGCGCGCCCATGTCCGCGCCATCGAGGACGCGGCGCAGAAGGCCCTGGTCGGCGAGATCGGGCAGGGGGCGATTATCGCCGAGCACGCCAAGGGGTATGCGACGCTGCTGCGTGGCCATATCGACAAGGAGGATAACATCCTCTATCCGTTGGCGGAGCGGGTCTTGCCGGAGGGCGTGCGCGAGCGAATGCTGGCCGCCTACGCGGTCGCCGAGGCGAAGACGCCGCTGCTGGAGGAGCGTTATCGGCAGCTGGTGGAAGGGTATGAGCGGCAGTCGGTGTGAAGGTTCGCCGTAAAAGTTGCGATGTTGAAACAGTGAAGGCGGCCGAAAGGCCGCCTTCACCTTTAGGCCCTGGGGTCACCAGGGAGAAGGGCTTCAAGTTGATCTCAGTCGCCGGACAATTGCGCATCTGCGACCAAACAGGTTATACTTGTCGGCATTGCTCAATCCACTCCTCCCAAGGTTGAAAATAAGCCCATGTCGAACCAGATCGTCATCAAAGGTGCCTGCGAGCACAACCTCAAATGTATCGACGTCACCATCCCCCGCGACAAATTCGTCGTTATCACCGGCGTCTCCGGCTCCGGAAAGTCGACCCTTGCCTTCGACACCCTCTATGCCGAGGGGCAGCGCCGCTATGTCGAATCCCTCTCCGCTTATGCCCGGCAGTTTCTGGAGCAGATGGAGAAGCCCGATGTCGAGTCGATCGAAGGGCTCTCTCCCGCGATCTCCATCGAGCAGAAGACGACGAGCAAGAACCCGCGTTCGACGGTCGGCACCGTTACCGAGATCTACGACTACCTGCGCCTCCTCTTTGCAAGAGCCGGACGGGTGCACTGTCCGCAGTGCGACAAGGAGATCGCCGCCCAGACCGTGCAGCAGATGGTCGACCGGGTCATGGAACTGCCGGAGCGTAGCCGCATCATGATTTTGGCGCCGATGGTGCGTGGTCGTAAGGGGGAGTACAAGAAGGAGATCAAGCAGCTCCTTGCCGACGGTTATGTGCGCGGCCGTATCGACGGGGTCATGGTCGAACTCGCCGAAGCGCCGGAACTCGACAAGAAGAAGAATCACGATATCGAAGTGGTGATCGATCGACTCGTGATCAAGGACGACATCGCCGGTCGTCTTGCCGATTCGCTGGAGAGCGCCCTGCGCCTCGCCAGCGGCCTGGTGCGGGTCGAGATCATTGACGGCGAGTCGTACCTCTTTTCGGAGCAGCACGCCTGCGTTGACTGCAACATCTCCCTCCCCGAGGTGACGCCGCGCCTCTTCTCCTTCAACAATCCGCACGGCGCCTGCCCTGACTGCTCCGGACTCGGCACCCGCATGTATTTTGATCTGGAGCAGGTCGTCCCCAATCCCGCCCTCTCCCTGCGCGATGGTGCGATCGTCCCCTGGGAGACGCGCACCGGTTTCTATTATCAGCAGCTCCTCGAAGCCCTGGCCGATCACTATGAATTCTCCATCACCGCCCCCTTCGAGCAGCTAGGGGAACGGATCCGCAACGTCCTCCTTTACGGTTCGGGGAAAGAAGAGGTGCGCTTTTTCTACGATCAGGGGGGGCGGCGTCACTACTACCTCAAAGCCTTCGAGGGGGTGATCCCCAATCTCGAGCGGCGCTTCCATGAGACCGATTCCGAGGGGGTGCGCGAAAATCTCGAACGCTTCATGAACGTCATGCCCTGCCCGACCTGCCAGGGGGCGCGGCTCAAGCCCGAGGCGTTGGGAGTGCGGGTGAGCGGCAAAAATATCTGCGCCGTCACTGCTCTGTCGATCAGTGAAGCGCAGGAGTTCTTTGCCACCCTGCAGTTGACGAGCAAGGAGGAGGAGATTGCCCGGCGTATCCTCAAGGAGATCCGCGAGCGCCTCTCCTTCCTCACCCACGTCGGCCTCGATTACCTTTCTCTTGACCGCACTGCCGGCACCCTCTCCGGCGGTGAAGGGCAGCGTATCCGCCTTGCCACCCAGGTCGGCTCCAGTCTGGTCGGGGTCCTCTACATCCTCGACGAGCCCTCCATCGGCCTGCATCAGCGCGACAACCGCCGCCTACTCGATACCCTCTTTCGCCTCCGCGATCTCGGCAATACCGTCCTCGTTGTCGAACACGACGAAGAAACGATTATCGAGGCGGATTACGTCATCGACATGGGGCCGGGGGCGGGGGTGCATGGCGGTGAAGTCGTGGCGGCGGGGACACCGGCGGAGATCATGGCCAATCCCGCTTCCCTCACCGGCCGCTACCTTTCCGGCGAACTGACCATCGCTGTCCCCCGGGAGCGACGGAAGGCGCAGCGCTGGATCACCATGAAGAATGCCTGCGAGCACAACCTCAAGGGGATCGACGTGTCGATCCCCCTCGGGGTGATGACCTGCGTCACCGGCGTCTCCGGCTCGGGGAAATCCTCCCTGATCATCGACACCCTCTACAAGGCGCTGGCGCAGCGTCTCTATAAGGCGAAGGAGAAGGCAGGGAAGGTCGATGATATCCTCGGCCTCGAAGCTCTCGACAAGGTCATCGACATCGATCAGTCCCCCATCGGACGCACGCCACGCTCCAACCCCGCCACCTACACCGGCCTCTTCACCGATGTCCGCGACATCTTCTCCCATCTCCCCGACGCCAAGATCCGCGGCTACGGACCGGGGCGCTTCTCCTTCAATGTCAAGGGGGGGCGCTGCGAAGCCTGCCAGGGGGACGGGATCATCAAGATCGAGATGCACTTTCTCCCCGATGTCTACGTGCAATGCGAGGTCTGCAAGGGGGAGCGCTACAACCGCGAGACGCTGGAGGTGCGCTACAAGGGGAAGAATATCGCCGAGATCCTCGATATGACCGTCAGCCAGGCGCTGAAGTTTCTGGAAAACATCCCGCGCATCAACAGCAAGCTCAAGACCCTGCACGACGTCGGCCTCGGCTACATCAAGCTCGGTCAGAGCGCCACCACCCTCTCCGGCGGCGAAGCGCAACGGGTCAAGCTCGCCAAGGAGCTGACCAAGCGCGCCACCGGCCGTACCATCTACATCCTTGACGAGCCGACCACCGGCCTGCACTTTGCCGATATCCAGAAACTCCTCGATGTGCTGCAGCGTCTGGTCGAGACCGGCAACACCATCCTCATCATCGAGCACAACCTTGACGTCGTCAAGACCGCCGACCACCTCATCGACCTCGGCCCGGAAGGGGGGAAGCGCGGCGGCGAGATCGTCGCCTGCGGCACTCCGGAAGAGGTAGCCAAGGTCAGCGCTTCGCAGACCGGGCAGTATTTACGCAAGTTGCTGTAGCCCATGCTGTTAATCCGCTGAAAATCATTTCGCACACGGATAAGATCTGATTGGACGGATTTTCACGGATTTCAAAATCGCTGAAACGTTCACGTAACAGGTCGACATTAAAACATTGATGCCCTTGACTGATCGGCTTTTTATCCGTCTCATCCGTTTAATCCGTGTGCAATCGCCTTGGGCAGATTAATTTCTGGCCACAATCTCTGGAGCAACCTATGCACTACGACACCATCGAAGAAGCTTATCATTTCGTCAACGGCGCCCGTTTCGGCGAGCGGCGGGCGCTGTTGCATCGTCCCGACGGCAAGGTCTACTACAATTCGACGGTGGCTGATTATGGTGAACTGCCGGCGGATGTCGAGACCAGCGGCGATTATCTGGCCATCCCCCATAAGAAAGATTTGCCACTGGGGCAGTCGGTGGTGAGCGATTTCGTGCAGGAGCACTGCCCGCAGCAGCTGAACCGGATTCTGGCCCTTTTTGAGCGCAAGGATGCCTACCGCCACTTTAAAGATCTATTGACCGGGATGGGGCTGATCGAGAGCTGGTATCTTTATGAAGATGCCCGGGAACGGGAAGAGTTGCAGAACTGGTGCCGGGAGCACGATCTCAGCCTCGATTGAAGTCTCTGCAGGTGCTCCTTTCCAGCAAACAACAAAAGCGCCCGTTAATCGATGGGCGCTTTTGCCGTTTGGTTTTTGCTACAGGCATGTTAATATTATAAAACCTGTTCGCTACACTCCCTCCCCTGAACCGAACGCGAGGATCGCTATGGATAAATGTCCCAACTGTAAAGAATTGAAAAAAGGTAAATACTGGTGTACGGGGTGTCTAACCGTCTTTGTCTGCCCCAATCCCGGCTGCGGGGCGCCGATCAGCAAGCAGGACGCCACCGAGTGCCCGCGTTGCGCGATGATCTTTGCCGATTATATTACCAACCGCAAGATGTACCGTTTCTGCCCCAAATGTAAAAAACGCCAGGGCGTTTCGGAAGCGCAGTGCAAATTCTGCAAGTACTGGTTCAGTTGCCCGAGTTGCGGTCACAAGGTCCCTTCGACGAGCATGCTCACCTGTCCGCGTTGCGCGACGAATCTGCGCTGAGCTGACGCGTGATGCTGAGCACCACCCTGACCATCCTCTTTCTCGCTTTCGGGATCTTTTCGGCCGGGCATGCGCTGCTGCTCAAGCGTGATCCCCGCTCGGCTCTGGGCTGGTTTGTGGTCTGCCTCATTGTTCCCGGTCTGGGTGCGCTCGGTTACTGGTTTCTCGGGGTCAATCGTATCCGCAGCAAGGCGAGGCGTTGGCGGGCGCGGGGGCGGATGCACTTCTTCGAATGGGCTTGTGAGGATCATGGTGAGGAAGTCCCCTTGCCACAGCATTTGCGCCGGGAAAATTTTTTCGCACTGCGCAGCCTTGCCGACGCGGTTACCCGCCGACATCTGGTGCATGGCAATAAACTGTCCCTTCTGCATAACGGCGAAGAAGTTTATCCGGCGATGCTGGCGGCCATTGAGGGGGCGCAGCACAGCGTCTATCTTTCTTCGTATATCTTTGCCGATGACCACAGTGGTCAGTCCTTCTGTGATGCCCTGCAAAGAGCGGCGGCGCGCGGCGTCGATGTCCGGGTGCTGGTTGATGCTCTCGGTGAACGCTACTTCTGGCCAGCGATTCATCGCCGGCTGACCAAAATGGCGATTCGCCATGCCCGTTTTCTCCCCTTTTCGTTGTCGAGCTGGGGATTTTTCATCAACCTGCGCAACCACCGCAAGCTGCTGATCGTCGATAATTGCGTCGGGTTCACCGGCGGCATGAATATCAGTGACCGCCACCTCCTTGCCGACCCAGCTCTGCCGCATCGCGTTGTCGACCTGCACTTTGAGATTGCCGGTCCGGTGGTCGGGCAGATGCAGGAAGCTTTCTTTGAGGATTGGTACTTTGCCACCGGAGAAGTACCGCAGAAACCGCTCACTTCACCAGTGCCCCTTGCCGATGGAGCATCCTTCTGCCGCGGCATCAGTGCCGGCCCGAATGAAGATTTTGAACCTCTCACCTGGATCATCGTCGGCGCCCTCAACTCTGCCCGCAAGCGTGTTTGCATCATGACCCCCTACTTTATCCCCGATCGTGCCCTGACCACCGCCCTTTGTGCCGCAGCGCTGCGCGGGGTCCAGGTCGAAATCATTCTGCCACAAAAGAATAATTTTCCTTTTGTGCACTGGGCGTCCCAGGATTATTTCACTGAATTGCTCGAACATAAGGTCCGCATCTTTTACCAGCCCCCCCCCTTCGTCCACAGCAAAATGTTGCTCATGGATCATCACTACGCCTTGATCGGCTCAGCCAATATCGATCCCCGCAGTCTGCGCCTTAACTTTGAATTCAATCTTGAAATTTTTGACCAGACGACAACGGCAGCCCTGACCGATTACTTTGATGCGGCGCGGGCGGTCTCGGTGCCAGTGACCGCAACGCGGATGCGGGCGCTGCCGCTCTGGATCCGTTTACGTAATGGCTTTGCCAAGATCTTCTCTCCTTATCTTTGAGCTGAACGATTTCAAGCTGAAATCATCTATGTTATCGCTTTGTTTGATTTCAGGAGTTTCCTATGGGCATTGATGACGGAAGAAGCAGTGCGGATATCGTGAAAGCGTTAGCGGGGAAAGATTCCATGCAGAATGAAGAACAGGTTATCAGGCTCGCGCTGGTCAGGAACATTCTTAATGTTCTCTGCCTCCTGTGCAACCATCTGAAAATCTACCCGCAGGGGAACCAGGTCGTCCGCGTTACCCTCTCCCGACTGATGTTGCAACTGGAGAAGTATTTCGCCGGCAAGGACCATCTCGACCTTGTCGTTGCCCGGCATGGTTTTCTCTGTGACGATCTCCTGATGGACCGTTCCAACGCTCAACTCCAGAACTTCGCCAGTGTCATCTTTATGCACGGGATCGCGGTGATCAAGCTCCATAGGGGCGTCTCGGAGTTTGAAATCATTACGTTCCTGCGACTGATCGGAAGCAAGCCGGCAGAGTCATGGGATGAGGGAGGGGTGCGTAGTTGTCTCGAAGTGCGACGGATTGACAACATTGAAGTGGTTGAGCTGTCGGAGAAGGACTTTTTGCTGCGTGATGAGGGGACGACTGCTCCGGCCAGCGGGGAAGGAGAGGATTCATCGGATCTCTGGGACCGTTTTGCTCTTGGTGTCTTTCAACGTCAGGATGAGGATGGAACCGGGAGAGATCCTGCCGAGCTGGAACCGGAGGCGCTCGCCCGTGCGACCAGCGCTTTCCTGGCCGGGCAGGAAAGCGAAGTTCAGCAGCGATTCATGCGCGAGGCCTCAACTTTTCTGGCTTCCCTGCAGCAGGAAAAAATCCGGAGCTATCGGATCAAGGCCCTGGAAAAGATGACCAGTTATGTGAATAATCTGCCCCCACATCTCAAGCGGCTGTTTTTGCAAAATGTCTTCAATTGCAACCTCAAGGCTGACTTTGCCGAAGATTTTTTATCGACCCTTTCTGATGATTTGATCATGGATGCCCTGGCAACCGCGGCCAAGGGAAAAAACTATGTCCCGCCGGTTGTCCTCAATCTCCTCGGCAAGCTGGCACGCAGTCGCGAACTCCTTCCGGCCGATTCCCCCCTGCTCAGCGAAAAAAAGGAAGGGGAACTGGAATTGAAGACCAGGGAACTCTTCCGCTCTGATGAGTTTGAAGAATTCGTGCCGGAGAAGTACCGGCACGCCCTTTTTCAGATCCTGCGCAGCGAGGAGATCGACGGTGGTTTTAATGAGAAATTATCCCGACTCAAGGCGACTCTGGAGGAGGAGCAGATTGAAGAACATGCCGGCGCGATTATCGTTCACATCCTCAGCCATGATGCGGATGAACTCCATCTCGCTGGTCTCTTTAATCATCTGCAAAAAATTCTCGAACTTTATGCCGAGGCCGGTGATTATTTGGCCATCGACGACATCCGGACGCGTTGCGTCGAACAGGGCGGCCCTTCCCGGCAGTCGCTTCAGCAAATTATTGAAGCCAACTCCTATCTCGAGCGGATTCTCGACGGCGCAAGCCGTTTTGGCAAAGAGAAATACGAATCTCTGGGGAATTTGATTACATCGGTCGGAACAGCCTTTGTCGATCCGATTCTCGATCGACTGGCGGAGGAGAAGAATCGTTCCATCCGTTATTTTTTTATTCAGTGTCTCAAAGGGATGGGACCTGTGGTGGCGGATCGTGCCGTTCAGAGGCTGAGGGATCCGCGGTGGTATTACCTGCGCAACCTTCTTGCGCTGTTACGGGAAGTCGGGGACCCTGCCACAATGGGGTTGATTCGCCCTCTTTTCCGGCATTCCCACCCTAAGGTTCGCCATGAAGCGCTCAAGACCGGGCTTGCCCTCAAAGACGCCCAGGCCCAGAACCTTCTTTTGGAACAGCTAGCGTCCCGGGAAAGTAGCGACATTGTTACGGCCATTGCTTTGGCACGCAACTACCCGGAACCGCGGATTTTTGCCGGACTCGCGGCCCTGCTTCAAAAGAATGAAATCTTCGACTACCGTCTGGAGCTAAAGCGCGGGGTGGTCGCGGCCCTGATCGAGATCGACCGGCGGCAGGCTCTCCCGGTGCTGCAGCGTTTTGTCGCCGGTTATAACCTCTTCCATCCCATCCTCCATGCCGGGTTTTGCCGTGATATCGGCAGCATGCTGGAAGAATTCGTGTCGCCACGGAGCACCCCTCCCACTCCGCACGCGGAAGGGAAGCCATGAAACCTGAAGCTGTGACCCCTCTCCTTGCTTTTCTGCGTTCTCTTGCCAATGCCATCGGGAGCGCCCAGCTCTATTCCGTAGAGCACCCCCAAGTGGTGGCTCTCCTCCCCCGGGCTGTCGATGCCCTGCACCACTTTGTCGGCAACGAAGCCAACAAGACGCTGGTCTTTGTTAAAGGCGTCGGTTTTCTCCAGGGGAAACCGCTGCCGCACAACCCGCATCTAGACCGGATCGCTGCTCTCTGTGATCAGCGAGGCATCGGCTTTATCCGTTTCAGTGGAGTCGTTACCGTGGCGGAGATGCGGCAACTGGTGCGAGTGCTGGTCGGAATCGAAAACACTGAAAATCTGAGTAATTCCTCAGGGAATATCTGTATCGGTGCGGTTGAAGCGCCGGAGTCAGAGGGCGATAACATCCGTGAGATTGCTTCCTTTGAGGAGCTTAGTGCCGAAGAACTGAAAGAGATCGACGAGCTCTATAATGCCTTTGGTCAGCAAAAATCATTTAATCTCAAATCGTTGGCCAGCGTCATTGCCGGCTTTATCAACGCTTTCCGCCGGGAGGCGAATCCCCTGCTGGCGCTGGTACCGTTACGTCTTCTCGATGAATACACCTTTACCCACTCGGTCAATGTCGGCATTCTAAATATCGCGCAGGGCATGTCTCTGGGGATCGAGGGGCAGTTGCTTCACGATCTCGGCATTGCCGGTCTTTTACACGATGTCGGCAAGATCTTTACCGATCAGCAACTCTTGAAGAAGCCGGCGGCGCTGACGACGGAGGAGTGGCAACTCATGAAGCGTCATCCCTCACGGGGGGCGCAATATCTCCTTAATCAGCCCGATGTCCCGAAAATTGCCGTGATCACGGCTTTTGAGCACCATATGCGATACGACCAGACCGGATACCCGCGCATGGCCGCTGGCTGGAAGCTTAGCTTGTGCAGTCAGATGACGATGATTTCCGATACCTTTGATGCTTTGCGGACGCGGCGAATTTACAAAGACTCCTGGGATTTCCCGAAAATTTCCGGGCATATGCTCAACCTTGGCGGTACGCAGCTTAATCCTGAATTGACGCTCAACTTTCTTAATGTTCTCAGGAAGATGGAAGAGAGTTCCCCGGAGCGGAGAGAGGGGGCGTGACCTGTTGCAAAAATTGCTTTGACTTACCTTCTGATTCTTCCGTAAGTTACGGCATTTAATACTGGAGAGACTCCTCATTGCTGCGAACCATCTTTTTCTACATTAACTTTTTTCCTTTTACCCTCCTTTGTATCGGCTACTTGCTGATCTCGGCGCTCCTCGGCGGCGAAGAGCGTCTGCACACCAGCGCCAGGCAATGGGCGCGGGGCTGTCTCTGGCTGGGGGGGGTGCGCCTGACGGTGGAAGGGCTCGAGCATCTCCCCCTCCACGGTCCGGCCGTTTACATGTCGAATCATCAAGGGAATTTTGACATTCCCCTCCTCTTTGCCGCCCTCCCGGTCCAGTTCCGCTGGCTGGCCAAGGCCGAACTCTTTCGCATCCCTCTTTTCGGCTTGACGATGCGCATTGCCGGCTATATTCCGGTCGAACGCAAGGACCGCCGACTGGCGATCCAGAGTATGAATAAAGCGGCGCAACAGGTGGCGGGCGGAACCTCGATCATGATCTTTCCGGAAGGAACGCGTTCCCCGGACGGGGCGTTACTCCCCTTTAAGAAGGGCGGATTTGTGCTGGCACTGCAGGCGCAGGCGCCGATTGTTCCGATCGCCATCGATGGCAGCGCCGCCTTGATGTTGAAGAGTTCGTGGCTGATCCACTCCGGGGAGGTGCATTTGCGTATCTTTCCGGCGTTGTCGACTGCGGGGCTGGGGATGAAGGAGCGCGATGCACTGATTGCGGAGGTCGAGGCGCGGATTACTTCGGCTCTTTCGTCGCCGCCGAGCGTGGCATGAAGAATTCAGGCTTTATGCCCTGGTCGCCCTTGACCGATCCGGCGACGATCCGCCTTCTGCCTTTGGGCGGACTCGGCGAAATCGGTCTGAATATGATGGCGATTGAATCGCAAGGGGCTATCCTGCTGGTCGACTGTGGCTTGATGTTTCCGGATGCCAGCATGCTCGGGGTCGATCTCGTTCTTCCCGATGTGCGGATCCTCGAAACGCGGCGAGACGATATCTGTGGCCTCCTTCTGACCCATGGCCATGAAGATCATATCGGGGCGATTCCCTACCTCCTTGATGGTCTCGGCTACCCCACGGTCTATGGCACCGAGCTGACTCTCGGGTTGTTGCGCGGCAAGCTTGTGGAACACAGTTTCAAGCAAAAGGTGGAACTGGTCACGATCCTTCCCCGCCTTTCTTTTGACCTCGGGCCGTTTCAGGTCGAGCCCTTTCGTGTCACCCACTCGGTCGCCGATGGTGTCGGTTTTGCTATTCGCACCAGCGCCGGGCTGATCGTCCATACCGGCGACTTCAAGCTTGATGCCACGCCGATCGACGGGGAGATGACCGATCTGGCCCGTCTCGCCGCTTATGGCGAAGCCGGGGTCTTTGCCCTCCTGTCCGATTCGACCAATGTTGAGCGCCCCGGCCATACCCTCTCCGAGCGCTGTGTCGGCGAAGCGTTGCGGCAGCGCTTACCGGCTTGCCGCGGCACGGTCCTGGTCGCCAGTTTCTCCTCCAATATCCATCGCATTCAACAGGTCCTGGATGCGGCCCGGCAGGTCGGCCGTAAAGTGCTGATCAACGGCCGGAGTATGGCGCAGAGTGTGGCGATCAGCCGGCAACTCGATTGTCTGCACGCTCCCGACGATCTCTTTATTGATGTTCGCGAGCTGCGGACCCTGCCGCGGGATAAGGTCCTCATCCTTTCGACCGGCAGCCAGGGGGAGCCGCGCTCTTCCCTGGCACGCATTGCCACCGACGACCATAAAGAAATCTTTCTGCAGAGCGGCGACACCGTCATCCTCTCCTCCCGATTCATCCCCGGCAACGAGAAGACCATCGCCGAGATGATCAATCATCTCTTCCGCCGCGGTGCCGATGTCTGGTATGAAGGGGCGAACGGCATGCACGTCTCCGGTCATGCCAGCCAGGAGGAGCTGACGCAGATGATCGCTCTGACCCGGCCCCGTTACTTTGTGCCGGTGCACGGCGATTACCGCCATCTCGTCCGCCACGCGCAGTTAGCAGAATCTCTGAGGATGGCGGGTTTGGAGGCGATCGTTATCGATAACGGCCAGCCGCTGCTCCTGAATGCGAACGGCTTTCGCCGGGAAACGCGGGTACATACCGGACGAATCTATGTTGATGGCAAAGGGGTCGGTGATCTCGGCCCCGGAGAACTTCGCGATCGCCGCCACCTCGCCAGTCACGGAGTGGTCGCCGTCTTTCTCACCCTGTCGGACGATGGCCGAATCATGGCCGGTCCGGAGCTGCTGACCCGCGGTTTTGTCGGCGAAGAAGGGGGCCAGGATTGCCTTGCCGACGCGACGGAGATTGTGCGGGAGTTGGTCGCCAATCATTTCGAAAGCGGCGCGTTGCTTCCGGCTGAGCTCACTATCGAAATCCGTAAGGGACTGGGCCGCTACTTTAATCGCAGCATGGCCCGTCGCCCGGTGATCCTGCCTTTGCTCATTATGCAACCATAGGAAGAGAGAATCGAGAATGACACTGAGCGAGGGACTTTTATTGGGAGTGCTGCAAGGGTTGACGGAGTTTCTCCCGGTCTCTTCGTCCGGGCACCTGGCCCTGGCGCAGCAGTTGATGCCCGGTTTCGAACAGCCCGGCCTCCTCTTTGACGTCGCGCTCCATCTCGGTACCCTGGTGGCGGTGATCATCTATTTTCGCCAGGACCTTAAGCAACTGTTGACCGCGCCTTTCCGGCATGACATTAAGGCGGTACAGGAGCGGCGCTATCTCCGTTTATTGATTGTCGGTTCGATCCCGACGGCGATCATCGGACTGACCCTTAAAGATACGGTTGAAGTGCTCTTTCATCGCCCCCTGGTTGTCGGGGGGCTCCTCTTGGTCACCGGCCTGCTCCTTTTTGTCGCCGAACGTTTTCGTTCCTCTGGCCGCAAGCGCCTGACCCTGGCCGACAGCCTCATCACCGGCCTTGCCCAGGGGATTGCGGTCCTTCCCGGTATTTCGCGTTCCGGCGCGACGATTGCCGCCTTGATGCTGCGCGGGGTCGAGGGGCAGACCGCCGCGCGATTCTCCTTTTTGCTTGCCCTGCCGGCAGTCGGCGGCGCGGCACTGGTTTCGCTCAAGGACGTTGAACATCTGCCCCAGGGCGAAATCGGCATCTATCTCGCCGGGGCCGGCATATCGTGTCTGGTCGGATTGATCTGTATTCACGCCCTTCTCGGGATTATCCGCAAAAAGCGTCTTTATTACTTCTCATTATACTGCTGGCTGGTGGGGGGCGCGGCGCTATACTACTTTCAGTAACAGGGAGGGAGGGGGAACACGGCGGGTTATTTCTTCAGGTAGGAGGCGGGAGCAGTGAGGGCAGCCAGGACCTGGGCGGCGCTGACCCCCGACAGAAAGAGGCGTTTGTGGCGGGAGGTTTCGCCGGCCTCCAGCGTCACGGCGCTTTTCGCCAGGCCAAGTTTTTTGGCGATGTATTCACAGCATAGGCGGTTCGCCGCCCCTTCGACCGGCGGCGAGGTGAGTCGGATCTTCAGTTCCTCCCCCAGTGCCCCGATCACCTCGTTTTTACTCGCCCGCGGCTGGACAAGGAGGTGGATGACAACGCCATGATCGCGAATCTGCAGCCAGGCGGGGATCAATAAGAAAAGGAATCGTCGTCGGCGTCAGGGAGAGGCGGCGCCGGGGTCAGGGGGGCACTCTTGGGGGCTTCATGGTAGGAAGGATCAAAGCCGACATCAAGAAGGCGCAGATGACTCTCGATCGCCATGCGAAGATTCGTTTCGAAGGCGACCTTCTCCCGGCGCAGGGCTTGAATTTCGGTGATCATCTTTTGGCGCCGGTCTTCCGCCTGCAGCAGGATTTGTTCGGCTCGCAGTTGTGCATTGGCAGTAATCAGCTCGGCTTCGCGCCGGGCGTTGGCTTTGAGATCGTCTGTCATGCGCTGAGTGGTGAGGAGGGTCTCTTTCAGGGTTGCTTCCCGGTTTTGCAAATCTTCGAGAGCCAGTTTTGTCCGACTTAAATCGTCCCGCAACTGCTGGCCGTCAACAGTCAGAATTTCAAGCTCTTCCGCGACCTGTTCAAGAAAGCGATCAACCTCTTCCTGGTCGTAGCCGCCGATCATTTTACTTTTGAAATGCTGTTGCTGGATGTCAATCGGAGTAATGCGCACGGTGGCCTCAGGGTAGTAGGAAGGGTTAGAAAAGGATCTCGACAAAGACGGGGGGCGAAGACCCTCGACCGTTGGGTTGTTTATACGCAAAGACGTTATCACTGTCAACGGCTTCTGCCGGAAAATGGTGCGAGTTTTTTTGACTTTTACATGAAAAATCGCTACAGTGCCCCCTCCCCAAGAATGAAAGAACATTAAAGAAATTAGCGATGAGGTTTCCTTATGTTGCGGACCAATAATCTGCGTGTCCGGGGCTTGACCCCGATCATTGCCCCGAACGATTTGAAGCAGGTCTTCCCGTTGAGTGAGCGGGGTGCGGCCGAAGTCACCCGTTCCCGCGAGATCATCGTCGATATCCTCAATAATCGCGATCCGCGCTTGATGGCGGTGATCGGTCCCTGCTCGATTCACGACCCTAAAGCGGCGCTGGAATATGCGGCACGTCTCGCAAAGCTCTCCGCGGAGATCGGTGAGCAGATCTATTGCGTCATGCGCGTCTATTTTGAAAAACCGCGCACCACCATCGGCTGGAAAGGGTTGATCAATGATCCGGACCTGAACGGTTCGCACCAGATCTCCAAGGGCCTCGGCGTCGCCCGCGCTCTCCTCTGTGCGTTGAATGCCCTGAATATCCCCATTGCCGGCGAGATGCTCGATCCGATTACCCCGCATTATCTCGCCGACCTGATCAGTTGGGGGGCGATCGGCGCACGCACGACGGAATCACAAACCCATCGGGAGATGGCGAGTGGACTCTCCTTTCCGGTCGGCTTCAAGAACGGCACGGACGGCAATCTGCAGATCGCCGTCGATGCCATCAAGGCGGCCCGCTCGGCGCACAGCTTTATCGGTATCAACAACGAAGGACAGACCTCGATCGTCTCGACCGTCGGCAACCCCGATGTCCATATCGTCCTGCGCGGCGGCAATGATGCCCCCAACTATTCTCCGGAAGACATTGCCAAAACGACGGCTCTTCTCGAAAAGGGGGGGGTCAGCAGCGCCATTATGGTCGATTGCAGTCATGCCAATTGCTATAAGGATCACAACCGCCAGGAGGAAGTCCTGACCAGTGTGATCGATCAGGTTATCGCCGGTAATCCCAATATCCGTGCGGTGATGATCGAAAGCAATCTCGGTGATGGCAGCCAATCCACCAGCGAAGATCCGTCGCAGCTCCTTTACGGGGTGTCGATTACTGATAAATGCATCGGTTGGGAAACGACCGAGCGCCTCCTCCGCACCGCTGCCAGGCGTCTGGCCGAAGCGGGGGGGCGACCGATCTGAACCGCAGGCAGAGGTAACAGTGACAAGCGCAGCGACTCCGGGTCGCCAACGGCTGGGGGTCTTTGGCGGTGCTTTTAACCCTATCCACCTGGCGCATCTGCGCCTGGCCGAAGAAGCCCGGGAATATTGTCAACTCGATCAGGTCCTCTTCCTGCCGACCGCCGCTCCGCCCCATAAGACGTTGCCCGACGAGTCACCCTCCTTTGCGCAGCGTCTGGCCATGGTCGCGGCCGCCATTACCGGCAATCCCGCCTTCAGCGTTTCCGATCTGGAAGGGAAACATCCCGGCAAAAACTATTCGGTGAAGATTCTTGAGCGCTTGCACTCCCTTTATCCGGATTACGATTTCTTCTTTCTGATCGGGATGGACTCTTTTCGCGACCTCGCCATCTGGTATGACTATCGTCGTCTCTTTGCACTGACGAATCTGGTCGTCACCCGGCGGCCTGGCGTTGAGTGTGATGATCTTCTTGCGCTCCTCCCGGTTGCGATCCGCCCGGAGTTTTGCTATGATCCGACCGGAAAAATACTGCTGCATGTCAGTGGGAACCGGGTTATTTTTCTCGAAGAGACCTATCTGGATATCTCTTCCACCTACATTCGCCAGCTTCTTTCAGGCGGACGCTCGGTCCGCTATCTCCTTCCGACTCCGGTCGCGGAGTATATTGAACAACACGCCCTTTACCGGGGCCGCGAAAGGCTATAATCCCTTGCTCTCGAAAGATCGTGCTTTACTCTGTGCCGGTTATGCCCTTGAAAAAAAAGCACTCAATGTGCGGGTCCTCAATGTTCGCGGCCTGTCTTCTCTCACTGATTATCTGGTAATTGCCTCCGGGCAGTCGGATCGCCAGGTGCAGGCGATTGCTGAATCCGTGCGCGTCGGGCTCAAGCTTCACCATGATCTCCCGCCGATGGCGGTGGAAGGGGTCAAGGAAGGGCGCTGGGTCCTCCTCGATTACGGGGATGTCATGGTCCACGTCTTTCATGAACCGGTGCGCGACTATTACGACCTTGACGGCCTTTGGCGTGAAGCGATCGAGGTCCCGGTCCCCGAGGACAATCCGGCGGTGCACAAGGGGTGAAGCTCCGCCTGCTGTGTGTCGGCCGCCTCTCTGCCGCAGGGATTCGGAGCGGAGTCGAGGATTATGGCGGTCGGATCGGCCGCTACCTCCCCTTTGAGACCATCGAATTGCGCGAGGCGAGCGGCGGCGGGACGAAAGGGGATGTCCGT
Organism: Deltaproteobacteria bacterium HGW-Deltaproteobacteria-4; assembly: GCA_002841765.1. NCBI lineage: Bacteria > Deltaproteobacteria > Deltaproteobacteria bacterium HGW-Deltaproteobacteria-4. Next base: position 58,801 of record PHAV01000005.1, read on the forward strand.
TTTGGCCGCGTGGAGGAAGGGGGGCGGATCTTGCAACGACTTTCTCCTTCAGCCTTTGTCGTTATTCTCGATGAAGCGGGGAAGGGGTTGACCACCGAAGCGTGGTCTGCATTTCTCGGGGAACGCATGCTTTATGGTCCGGACGAAGTGATTCTGGTGATCGGCGGGGCATACGGCTTAAGCGATGCAGTCAAGGCGCGCGGCGATCTTTGCCTCTCTTTATCAAAGATGACGTTTCCGCATCAGTTGGCGCGTTTGCTTCTTCTTGAACAGACTTATCGCGCCCTGACCATTTTGCGTAATGAACCGTATCATAACCGCTAGGGAGTGAAGGTCTGCATGGATGCTCAGCGATTGGCCGCGGCAAAGGAAGAACTCGAACGTTTGCGACGTGACGTCCTCCGCGAGGTGCAGGCAACGGGCGAAGCTTCCCGACAACTCGACACGGAAGATGTCCCGGATATCGGTGATATGTCGACGCGCTCTTATGATCGCGATCTCCTTTATAATCTCTCTGAAGTCCAGCGGCAAAAGATTCGCGATATCGATGCCGCTCTTGAGCTTCTGGCACAGGGGGATTACGGCGTTTGTGTCCGCTGCGGCGAGGAGATTGCCGCGAAGCGGATGGAAGTCCGTCCTTTTTCCCGTTATTGCATAGAATGTAAGACGGAAGTCGAACGTTTCGGCGAGTAATGCCCGAGTTGCAAGCAAACGAAACAGTTCCGCCCTCCCGATCCATTTTTTTCGTGGGCGCTGCCCAAGGAGAAGTAAAATGACGATTATGTCGTTTCTGTTGCTGACGATCCTGTTCATGACGTGGTTCATCTACTTCTCCGGACTCAACCCGCAGATGGTGACCATTTTTTATTATCCGGGGGAAAGTATCACCTCCTCTCTCGCGGTGATCGCCGTCGGCTGCATTCTCATCGGAGTCTTTATCGGTTTTGTCCTTTACCTGCTCAGTACTTTGCGGCAGATGGTGAAAAACCTGAAGGCCGATCGCCAGGAACGGCGTAATCGCGAAGTCATCTCGATCTACCGCGAGGGAGTCAGTCGTCTCCTCTCCGGGGACATGAAGAAGGCCCGCATCCATTTGCAGCGGGCTCTCGATCGCGATCCTGCCCGGGTCGAGACCTATCTGGCGATGGCAAATGTTCACGTGCAGGAGAATCAACCCGAAGAGGCGGTAGCCTTACTCGGTCGCGCCCGCAATGTCGACCCGCGCAGTCTTGAAGTCCTCTTCAAGCTGGCGAGCGTTTATGACTCTTTGCAGCGCTGGGATGATGCCGCACAAACCTACCGGGAGATTCTTGGCAAGGCTGAGAATAACCGCAAAGCCCTGCGGGCCCTGCGCGACCTCCGCATACGGGCAGGGGAGTGGAAAGAATCTTTCGAACTGCAAAAAAAGATTCTGAAGTTTGCCGAAGGAACAACCCGGCAACAGGAAGAGGAGCGGCGTCTGCTGTCGCTCCGTTACGAGGTGGCCTGCCAAGGGCTGAGCGGCGATGAAAAGGAACTCAAGAGTGCCAAGGCCGCCCTGCAGGAGATTGTCAAAGACGCGCCGGACTTTTTACCCGGACATGTCTCTCTCGGCGATGTTCTGCGGCGCCTCGGGACGCCCCTAGAAGCTTCCTCTGTCTGGGAGGAAGGTTATCGAGCCCTTGGCCGCGGCGTCTTCCTTGAGCGTCTCGAAGCCCTCTTTCTCGACGAAGGGGATCCGGCGACGCTCCTGAGTTTTTATCGCGATTTCGTGCGTGAGAAGGCTAACGACCTCATGCTCCGCTTCTTTTATGGCAAACTCTGTCTGCGGCTGGAGATGATTGAAGAAGGGTTGGAGCAGTTGCAAATGGTCGAGAGCTCCGGCGTTGATTCGCCGCAGATTCATCTTCTCCTCGCCGAAGGGCACAGCCGGCGCGGGCGTCTTGATATCGCTATTCAACAGTACAAAAAGGCCCTGGGTATCACCTCTCGTCTCGCCATTGGATATGTTTGTGATTCTTGCGGCGAGGAGAGCCGGGAGTGGCAGAGTCGTTGCCCTGACTGCGGTGAGTGGGCGAGTTTGAGTGTCGTCGGCCGGCAGTCGCTGCGGGGAGCGATGACGGCAACAACGCAGCTGCGGCCGATTCATCATGGTGAACGGGAAACCTGGGGCACGGTATGAGTTCGCCCGTCGCTTTGCTGATCCTTGATGGCTGGGGGAATGCGGATCCGGGGCCGGGAAATGCGGTAACTGCGGCGCGGACCCCGCATCTCGATGCCCTCTTTGCTCAGTACTCATCCACGACCCTGGCCGCCTCCGGGCTCGATGTCGGCCTGCCGGACGGGCAGATGGGGAATTCCGAGGTCGGGCATCTCAATATCGGCGCCGGGCGTATCATCTACCAGGATCTGACCAAGATCAGTAAAAGTATTGCCGACGGCGATTTCTTTACCAATCCGGCCCTGCTAACAGCGATGCAAGCAGTTGCCGGCGGCAAGGGGAAGCTCCACCTCATGGGCCTCCTCTCCGATGGCGGCGTCCACTCACACAATACCCATCTTTATGCTCTGATCAAGATGGCCCGGGATCAAGGCGTCGAAGAGATTCTCATCCACCCCTTCCTCGACGGCCGCGATACGCCGCCGCGCAGCGCTGCGCAGTATCTTGCAGAGCTGGAGACAAAGATGGTCAAGCTCGGCGGCGGGCGAATTGCTACGATCATCGGCCGCTATTATGCCATGGATCGTGACAATCGCTGGGATCGGGTCGAGCGGGCCTGGCGGGCTCTGGTTCAGGGCGAGGGGCAGATTGCTGCCGACAGCGCCACCGCCATCGCCGCGGCTTACAATGCCGGTCAGAATGACGAATTTGTCGAGCCCTGGATCATTACTCCCCCCGGCCAGGCACCGGCGCAGATGAACGACAATGATGCGGTGATCTTCTTTAACTTCCGTTCAGATCGGGCGCGGGAAATTACCCGGGCACTGACTGATCCTGACTTTTCTGCCTTTGCGCGCCCCCACACCCCCCGGCTGGCAGCGTACGTTTGTATGGCAGAGTATGACGAAACCTTTCCTCTGTCTGTGGCTTTCCCGTCCGAAAGCTATCCGCAGCTCCTTGGGGAGGTCGTCTCTGCCGCCGGTCTGGCTCAGTTGCGGATTGCCGAGACTGAGAAGTATGCGCACGTCACCTTCTTCTTTAACGGCGGCTCGGAAGTGCCGTCACCGGGAGAAGACCGGGTTCTGATTCCTTCGCCCCAGGAAGTGGCAACCTACGATTTGCAGCCGGCAATGAGTGCCGTGGCGGTGACTGACGCCGCCATTGAACGCGTGCAATCCGGCCGCTATGCCTTGATTATCCTCAATTTTGCCAATCCCGACATGGTTGGTCATACCGGCATCATTCCGGCGGCGATTACAGCGATGGAGACGGTCGATGCCTGCATCGGCCGCCTGGTTGCGTGCCTCCTGCAAGCCGGAGGGACGGCCTTGATTACCGCTGACCATGGCAACTGTGAGCAGATGACCGATGCCGCCGGCAAGCCGCACACCGCCCATACCTCGAACCGTGTCCCCCTCCTCCTCGTCGACGCTGCGCACCGTTCGTTACGTCAGGATGAAAGTGGCCGGCTCGCTGATCTGGCGCCGACGATCCTCGAGCTTTTGGGCCTGCCGCAACCCGCAGAAATGACGGGAAAGAGTCTTTTGCAGTCCTGAAGAGATCCTGAGCAGGAGGGGAAATGATCGGGTCCGGGTTTTACTCCGAAGTGAAGAACTGCTTTGATCTCTTCTTTCCCCCCCTTTGTCTCCTTTGTCATGCCCCCCGCGGGGAGTCACCCGATCCCTCCCTCTGTTCGTGTTGTCTTGACGGCTTTCTCCCCGTCACCTCCCCATGTTGTCCTCGCTGCGCTCTCCCCTTTGCCACCATCGGTGGCGGCGATCATGTTTGCGGGGAATGCCTCCTGCAACCGCCGGATTTTTCCTGGACCGTCGCTGCCGGCCTTTATGAAGAGGCGCTGCGCCACGCCATTCATCGCTTCAAGTTTGATGGCCGCATTGCTCTCGATCGCCCCCTTGCCGGTCTTCTGGAAACGATCTGGCAGCGCACTGCCCCTGCCTGGATTCCCGACCTCATCGTTCCGGTCCCCCTGCATCCCCACCGCCTCAGTCAACGCACCTATAATCAATCCCTGCTGATTGCCCGTGAACTTGGGCGCCGCCGGCAGCTCCCTGTCGATTCCCGTCTCCTGATCCGGATCCTGCCGACGGTGGCGCAGGCCGGGTTGACGGCGCGGGAGCGGCACAATAATCTCCGCGGGGCCTTTGCGTTAACCCGACCCCTGGCGGGGGAGAAAGTACTGCTGATTGACGATGTCATGACGACCGGGACGACGGCACGGATCTGTGCAACGGTGCTGCACAGCGGTGGCGCGGGGGAGGTGGCGTTGGCGGTTTTGGCGCGGGCGCGGCGAAATTCAATGCTGGGGCTGGAGACGACGCTTCGCAGTGAGGGGAAGGAAATCGGCTGACAAGGTTATCAAGTCGTACGGCGCTGGCAACGCTCGAAGTTTGCGCGCTGCTCAATGCGGCGCATGATCAACAACACCTGTTGCTGCTCCAGACCATCCCGTCTGAGTTCTCTGGCAAAATCCTTCAGTAGGGCTTTCCCTTCTTCGGCGCGCTCCAGGGAAAGCAGAAGAAGATAAAGGGTTCCGGCGGTCTTTTCACTGGTCGGAATCGCCTGCAAAGCGAGACGCAATGCCGCCATTTGTTCCTCGCTGCGCCGGCGTTGTACAAAAGCTTCTGCCAGCCACAGCGATAGATCAAAGACGCGTTGGGTGTTGTACTGGCGCAGAGTCAGAACATTGTGGTGGCTGGAAAATCCTGCAAGAAACTCCCCCTGCCACAAAGCAACGGCTTTGACCAACGCGCCGATCGCCGCATCCTCATCACCGTTACGCCGCAGGGCGGTCCCTTCTTCGTCCAGGGTTTTAAAGCGGTGCAGATCGACGCAACAATTTTCAATGGCAACGACCCCGTTCTTCAAGCTGAAGATATCCATCCCTGCCGAACTCCCGGTCTCTGTATTAAAGAGCCGGCGCAATCGTCCCAGCGTCGCATCAAAGGAGGAGCGGGACTGTTTGGCCGGGCTCTCCGGCCAAAGCTCTGTTTCCAGGACTTCCCGGTCAACCCTTAAGTGGGGTGCTGACAAGAGGAGGGCGAGCATCTCGCGTTGCGTCCGGGGGAAAAGATCACCCCGGACCGTTCTTCCCTGAAACTCCAGAGTCGGAGGTGTGCAGAGAGTACAGATCTTCAGCAGCTCCGGGTTCGGTCCCGACAGGGCCGCAGGGGCGCAGCGGAGTTCTTGTAATTGACGCTGCAGCTCTCCTTCGTTTCGGGCGCGGGTCAGGGCTGTGGCCAGGGTGGCACAAAGTTCCCGCTGATCGTACGGCTTGATCAGGTAGGCAGAGACCCCCGCTTGTTGTGCTGCAGCCAAGGTCTGAGGATCATAATGCGCGGTCAGGAGAACAGAGGGGACGGCATAGCTTTCCCGCAACTGTTGAGCGGTTTCGATGCCGTTTAATCGCCCTTGCAGGTGGACGTCCATCAGCACCAGATCGGGGATCTCTTTGGCACAAAGCGCCAACGCCTCCTCGCCGCTGGCAATAGTGGCGATAACCGCGTAACCGGCTTCAGCAAGGGTCTCCTGCAGATCCATGGCGATGATCGCTTCGTCCTCAACGATTAAGATGCGTGTCTGCTCAGCCATGCCGGTAGGATCTCCTCATCATGAAGCGGCCAGAGGGTAGGAAACGACTGCTTCGGTCCCAGGATCGTTGCGCAGAAGATTGAATTGACCTTTCGCCTGCCGGACGAGATTGCTGGTCAGCTGTAATCCGACCGTCGGTGTTGCTTCAAGCAGGAAGTTGTCGGGGAGCCCTTTGCCGTTGTCCTGAACGGTGAGGATGACCTGATTCCTGCGGCGCCGCAGTCGAATCTTCACCCTCCCCGACTCAGTCGGGGCAAAAGCGTGTTTGAAGGTGTTGGTGAGAAGTTCGTTGAAGATCAAGGCGAGATGGATCAAGCGATCAAAATCGGTCTCAACGCTGGCCAGATCAAGTTGCAGCTGGATCCGCTCCGGGGCAATCGAATGCAGACGGAAGATCTCCCCCGAGAGATCGCGCAGATAAGTGCCGAGATCATTGTCCGGCCTTTGCCGACCGGCCAGGTAGAGTTTTTCATGGATGAGGGAGATTGAACGGATCCGGCTCAGGCTGGTACGCAGCGCTTCCTTTGCCAGCGGGTCAGAGATTTTCTTCATTTGCAGAGACAACAGACTGGAGATGATCTGCAGGTTATTCTTGACGCGGTGATGAACTTCCCGCAGCAGCAGCTCTTTTTCCTGTAACGAGCAGTTTAAATCCTGGGTTCGCTCGGCGATCCTCTCCTCTAGACCAAAGTTGACCGTTAACAATTCGTCATCCCGGAGTTTGATCGCCTCCAGCATCTGGTTGAAGCCGTGGGTCAGGATGGCAATCTCTCCCTGGCCCCGAACTTCGGCGCGCGGCGTCAGATCTCCATCCTGCGTGACAACATGCATCATCCCGGCCAGTTCACTGATCGGTTCGGTAATCCGTTCCTGGAGTTTGCGGGCAATCGTCAGCCCGGTAAAGATCGCAATCGCTGTTGCTGCAATGGCCGCCAGCAGCCACCAAAGGAGTCGCAGGTAAAAAGGAATCAGGGTGCTGACGACATAAACCGTCCCGATCGTTTCGTTGTTATGCACGATCGGCACAAAGACCGAAAGGTGTTGCCAGGAAAAAAGAATATGATGCGAGTTAGTGGCGAGGAGGGGCAGGATCTCCGCCTTGTTAAGGAGCGGCAACTTCACATCGTGCAAATTTATCCCACCGGTGTTCTGGTTCTGCTGATAATAGGCAAAGGGTTGCGTCTGCTGATTAAAGAGATACGCCCCTTCAATGGACGGGTCGGTGGCCAGGGTTGCAAGGATCTCCTGCGCACTCCAGGAATCGCGCATTGCCAGGGGGCGGCGTAGATGGATTGCCACTAGCTCGGCCTTGGGGACGACCGACTCGATGACGAGCTGCCGAAAGGAGACGATTTCAACGAGGAAGAAGGCGATCGTCATCAAAAAAACAACGACGGCGATCGTCAACAGGAGGCTGCGCTGCAATTGCTGGCGAATAGAGGTCATTGGACTTTTTTCGGGGGGGTGGCGCGGAAGATGATCGGCTGCTGGACGGTGACGGCAATGCTCATGCCGTTACGCCGGGCCGGCTTAAAACGCCAGGCACCGACACTTTGGCGTGCTTGTTGATCGAGGAGTCTATATCCCGAGCTTTTGCTTATCCCCACCTTCTCCACCTCACCGTTGGCATTGATCGATAAATTTAAAAGCACAGTCCCCGCCCAGCCGTTACGTTCTGCCTGCTTCGGATAAGGTGGTTTTTCACCGAAAAGAAATTCCGGTGCAGTGTAATTGTCTCCCGCTGTTTTGTCGTCAAAAATCGACAGGTCGTGAGCAGTTTCCTTGCCAATTGTCGCCGTGGCACTCTCCACAGCTGTGGCCAAAGGGGAGAGATCGATCACTGCTCCTGTTATCCCGTTCGCCATCGCCATTGCCGGACGGATCGTTTCCTCTTCGTCGTTGTGTTGAGAGGACAGAGCTGGATTCACCCCCGGGTTTTGCGTCGGGCTATTAGTTGGTGGTTGAGCTGTTTTTTTTCTTTTTATTTGTGCCGGAACAGCTTTCGGGCGAGGAGTTGCAGGAAACTCATCCGGGAGCACCTGCTGGCTCGCGGTGATCGAGACAGTTAAGGGTTGATAATTCGGTGATTTTCCAATAGAGCGCTGCCCCAGGAGGGCAAAGACAAAGAGGAGGTTGATGATCAACGAAAGGATCAGCGCCCAGATGAACTCGTCATGTCGATGGCGATCAGGCACAAAACCTCGCGGTAAAGAGAGTCATTGTCGTTGCCGGATGAGTTTATCGTTGAAAAATAAAACAAATTATGGTCTTTAATGATTTGATTTTGAAAGATTTTTTATTTTATTCTGCCGAAAAGCCACAGGAAAAACTTCAACTATTGTTGAATATTATCATTCTCTGTTGGTGGTTGCCGCATAAATAAATGGCTTCGTCTTCAAGTGTCCTGGATTAAGTCAAATAATTGGAGTTCCGACCGCATGAAAAGAATAAAGGGCTTTGCCTATCTGTGTGTTTTAGCTTTTCTCACGGTCAGCCTCGCGGGATGTGGGGGGGATAGTTCAAGCCCTGAGGCGGCAAAGTTTTTACTCATCAGTGGCGTTGTTGAGGACGGGCCCATTGAAAACGCCAGAGTCTCGCTGCGCGATAAGGAGAATAAGAGTCTCGCAGAGAGTTCCACCCTGACAGATTCGAATGGGGCTTTTTCCATGCAAGTGCCAGTCGGTATGGATTTGGTCGGTCTGAGTGTGGTTGCCGTTGGCGGGATCGACCGCGACACCGGGATAGATTTTAACGAATTGGAGATGCGCAGTCCCCTTGGGCTTTTTCAGGGTGATATGACGGCCATTGTGGTTACACCGCTGACGACTTTACTCGCAGAGCTTCACGATAACCAGAAGTTTTCTCTCGTTGCCGCAGAGGAACGTTTGCGCGATTGGTTAAACCTCCCTGCGGACGCAAATCTGACCGCGCGGCCTACATTGCATCGAGATCTCCAGCTTCACACTCTGCTTTTGAGTAAAATTGCTTTTGAAATTAAAGAGGCAAAAAAGGGGATCAATCCCTTTTCTGCCATCCGTACGGAGATGCTCGCAGTTGAGACGCTGGATGCTGCCATCTCTAATACGGAGGTCATGAGGGCTCTCGGTCTCAAGGATAATGTGCAATCGCGTATAAAAAATTTACAAGCGCTCCTCGCTGTGGCCACGACAGTCGAAGAAGCTGTCTTTATTTACAAACTCACCGAGTTAAAAAATGTTTTTGCGGTGACCATCGAGCAAATGCTCATCGATTCGGTCTCTTTTGATTCGCAAAATTCCAACTACCAGGCAAATCTCCAGATTCTTGCAGAAACGACGCTGCAAGCCGCCGGCAGTGAAGTCATCACTTGGGGAGGGACGATTCCGCAACGTGTCGCCCGCTATATCCTTTTCACCTACTATCTCCGCACCTGGGAGAGTTTGACTGTCGATTCTGATAGTTTTGCGGCGAATTTGACGCCCCTGGCCAGCGATCCCTGGATTGCGGAGTTGGCGCGCAGTCGCTCCCTCTACAGCGTTGTTTCGCCGCTGCTACTGACGGAACTCCCGGGCAACGACAATCAGCACCGTATCGCTTATTTTTATGGTTCCGATCTCTCTCCCCACTTCCAGGCCGAGCAGCTAATCGGGCAGGTCTTTGATGATGCTATCAACGATGCGGTCCTGTTGAAGATTGTTGAGGGGAAGGCTAATGCCGGTCTGATCGACGAAACAAGGGCGATCATTGCCACCCAGATTATCCAGAGTGAGCCGAAGGCTAATGCGTACCGGGCCTTGGCAAATGCGCTGATTAAATCTAATCGACCGCAGGAAGCACTCGAATTCCTTGACTTCTCCAGAGATCTCTATCGTAAAATTATTGGCGCCAAAGGGACATCCAGCGCCAGTGCCACAGATGTGGAAAATCTCTTGGCAACGGCCTCTTCTTACCGTAAGGCCGGCGATCTGCTCAACGCGGAAAGTCTTCTCGGTGATATTGCTGTTATCGCTCAGGCCCTGGCCACTGATGCCATAATCTATGGCAAGTTAATTTCCGGCATCAAGAATGTCGCGGATGCTTATATCGCAGTTGGAGATTTCGCCGCCGCCTCGCCTCTCGTTGAGGCTATGGACAATTATTCAGCACTGACCCCTGCGTATGCTCCACCGACGTCCCCGCTCCTAATCACTTATAAATTGCGTATCTTCAATTGGAGTGAAACAGCCAAGCGCTACGCCGACCTCGGCAATGGCACGAAGGTTGTGGAGGTCTTTTACAAAATACAAGAGTTGCGGAAAGTTGAAGGTTCGGCCGAGGCGACATACTGGGGGCCGGTTGTCAGTTTGGTCGAGTCTTTGTATCGCGTCGGTGAGACGGCAAAGGCCTTGGAGCTCGCCAACAACATTCCGAGCGGATCGGCTGATCAAATCAAAGCTTTCAAGCTGGTCGCAACTTACGAGGCGTTACAAGGGAACATGGAGACAGCCTTCAGTATCGTTGACAATCGCTCCTATGTCCCCAAGGACGAAGACCGGGTCGATCTTTTGACCTATTTTACTAGCAGCAGACCTTATATCGGCCAGGTGCTGATCAACAACGGCCGTTTCAATGAAGCTCGTCAGGCGCTGGAAAAGGCTAAAAGTATACTCGATGGAATGATCCTGAGTAACAATCTGACCAGAATCACCAATGGTTACGTCAGGTTGGCTGAACTTTATACGAAAATGGGGAGTCCCGCAGATGTTGTCAAGGCAAAAGACCTTTTACAGTCGGCTCAAAGCGTCATGGCGGACGATCCCTATGTCGTAACCGCCCTGGCCGATATCGCTCTTGGCTATCACAACCTTGAGGAATCGGCAGCGGCACTGACCCTGCTGGATCACGCTAAAAGTCTCGCTGATGTTGACCCCGCTCAATATAGAGCCAATGTGACTCCTGGTCTCGGTGCGAAGGAATATGCGGCACAACTTTACGAAAAACTGGTCAAATCGTATGAGGCGATCGGGGATAATCTTGGCATCCGTACGACCGCATTCTCCTTCCAGGAGTGGGCGAAAATGATCCATTCCGCCGGAACCGTGGATGACAAGCTCGCAATCAAGGAATGTGTTTATCTGCTCCGCGCCGCCCTTTATCTAGACCGGGCGGGCTATCATGCTGAAGCAGTGGATGTGCTTAATTCGGCGAAGGAATTGACCGTCGGGAGAGTTGAAAACAATATAACGGTCTACGACATTGTCATCCTTAAGGACCGCCTCGCCAACTGCCTCAGTGTCATTTCGACCTATGCCGTTGTGCATGAGTACGAGAAGGCTTTGGAGCTGGCTTTGTCCCTGGAATTTACGACCGAGCGCAATCAGGCCATACAAACCCTGGCCAAAGCTTATATCGATCGTGACGATTTTCCTGACACCTGGGTTGCCAGTATTGACAGCGACGGGGATGGCATGCCGGATTTCTTCAACCCTCTGGCGAGTGCTGAGGAGATTGCCGCCTCCGGTTTAATCATGGACGACGATAGTGATGGTGACGGGATCCCGGATAGCGAAGATTTTCGCCCCCTCTTCGATGACAGATTATAGTGACCCCGTTGCGTATTCAACCTGTCGCGTTATTGGCGGCACTCTCAGCGGTCTGTCTGTTCTCTTGGTCTCCTCTCGCCTGGGCGCAGGATGACCTGACAGTGCCTTCCGCCGCCGGGGTGGAAGTTTTGGCGCCGGTCATTGTCGTCGGCAGTAGCGAATCTCCATCTGCACAAGATTCTTCCCTTGAGCGAAAAATCATTCAGCAACTCCCCAGCGGCAACGGCAGCCTCAACGAGCAGTTGCGCCTCCTCCCCGGTCTCCAGCTCAGTGAAGATTACAACAGCGCCGCCACCGGCGGTGAGATCCTCCCGCCGACCATCTCCATCTCCGGCGGGAAAATTTATCAAAACAACTTCCAGGTGGACGGTATTGCCAACAATAATCTGATCGATCCCGCTGCCCAGGGAAATGACATCGTCACCGATACCCTTGGCCATCCTCAGGAGCGCTTCCTCAATAGCGATCTTATCGACAGTGTCACCCTTTACGATAGTAATGTTCCCGCCCGGTTTGGCAGATTTGCCGGTGGTGTCGTCGAAGCGACGACGCGCAATCCCGGCCGCGAGGTCGAGGGGCATCTGTCCTATCGTACCACCCGAAATCAGTGGACCAGATTTCACGTTTCCGGTAAAGATCAAGGGAGCTTTGACGCCGGCGGCCATGAAAATTTACAGCCGAAATTCAGCAAAAATGATTATGGGGCTTCCCTCTCTTTTCCTTTGACGGAAGAGAGCGGCCTCCTTGCTTCCTGGCGTCAGCTCGATTCGCGCATCCCGCTCCCCTATTTCCTTGGCACCAAGACCCAGACGCGGCAGCAGCAGAGTTACTTTATGAAATATGTCGGGGATGTCTCGGCCGACGATCGCCTGGAGCTTAGTTTGATCAGTACCCCGTACCGGGAGGAGCGCTTTATCAATAACGTCCTGGGGAGCGACTATGTGGTGAAGATGGAGGGCCTGGCTCTGCAGGGGGAGTGGACACATTTCTTCTCGACCGGCGAAGTGCAAATCAATTCGGCTTATCGTCGCAGCAGTAATAACCGCAGCGCTCCGCAGCATTTTCGAAACTGGGCCGCCACCGACAGCAAGGACTGGGGGCGTTTGGTCGGATCTGATTTTAGTGTGGAGGGGGGCTTTGGCGCGATCGAAAAGAAGCAGGAGAGTTTCGATCTCAAGGGTCTGCTGCGTCTTGAACCGCTTGCGACCGCTAGCGTCCGTCATGAATTGACCAGTGGTATCGATTTTAATCACACTCTGGGCACTTTCGAACGGCAAGGCACAACTTACGTCTATAAGGGGGCGCAACTGTCTCCGGATATCATTTGCGGCAGCAATGTCTTCGATTGTGTTGAGAACGAACAGTTCTTCACAACGCGCACCATTTATCCTGCCGGCAAGAGTCAGGCTTACATCAATCAGATCGGGATGCACGGGGAGGATGTTGTCCGCTACCGGCGCCTTGAACTCCGTCCCGGCCTCCGTTTCGACTATAATGACCTGATGGAACAGGCCAATCTCGCTCCCCGTTTTGCGGCGAGTTATGACCTCTTTGGCCGGGGCGCAACCGTCCTCCGGGCCGGCGCCAACCGTTATTACGGCACCACTCTGCTCACCGACAAGTTACGCACAGTCAAGACCCCGTTCAGTTCCGAGAGTCGAACTTCCTACCAGAACCGCCCGACCGCCTGGGTTCCGGCCTCAACCTCGGGGCAAAGTGTTACGGAATTCACCAGACTGCAGACCCCTTACGCCGATGAACTCACTGTCGGCTTGGATCAGACCGTGGCCGGAGGGATCCTTAATCTCAAGTATCTGTACCGTGCGGGGCGCGACGAATTTGCCCGTACTTACTCGCCGCTGCAGCCGGATGGGCTCCGCTATTATACGTTGAACAATCTGGGACGAAGTCACCATGAGCGCTACAGTCTTGCCTGGCAGCGTCACTGGGCGCGCCACTTTTTGGCATTCAATGCTTCCTGGCAAGAGACGACAACGAATCATGAGAGCTACGATACGGTTCTGGACGAGGAGGAGATCGACAGTCGGGTCTGGTACAACGATGCGCTCATCTACAAGAGCGATCTGCCGGCTCGTGAGCAAAACCGGCCGATTATCGTTAATCTGATCTGGGTGGCTGAACTTCCGGCCCGCTTCACCTTTACCAATCTCAGCCGTTACCGTAGCGGTTATCGCCAGATTGTCTCGACCGGAGACTTTCGTCCCCTTCCTGACTCGGTCAGTCGGATCGATCCGGTGACCGGCGAAGAAATTCTCGATGCGGTCGCGGTTTACGAAGAGATCAAGCATTCCGGCAAGGTGATTTTTGACTGGAAACTCGGCTGGAGTCTCCCCGTTTATCGACAGCAGGAGATGAACTTTTCCCTCGAAGTTAATAATGTCTTTAACTCCCGCACCCAAACCGGCGGCTCCACAACCACTTACGAGATGGGCCGGCAGTTCTGGGCCGGGGTTGCCTACGATTTTTAGATCCCGCCGGTTTTAGTTAGCGACTTTGCCAGGAGATGCCCGGAATCAGGAGATGCTTCCTCTTGTCGGTCAGCCATAAGCGGTAAGGGCCCGGTGGCGGCGACTGTGCGAGGCGGGCGATGATTTGGTCGTCAATTACCGAACTCTGCAGGCGGTGCGGCAGAGGGAGAGACCATATTCCCTTGCTTTTGTAGCTGAAGAACCAGAGTTGCCCTGCCTGCATGGCACTGTAAGTAAATAGGCCGGGGAGCGGTATCGTCCCGAGGATCTCCGGTGCCTGGATATTTTTCAGATCGATCACGACCATCTCCTTTCTGTTCACCCCGGCAAGCAGCAAGTGATCACTGCTTGTCAGGGAGGTCACCGGCCCCGGGAGGGTTAAGGCCCCCAGACTTTTCGGTTGACGAAGATCATGCAGGTCGATGAGGAATACTTTTCCCAGAACTGAAGAGATAAATGCCACGTTATCTTTAACGACGATATTGACCTGGCCCGTCCATGCCGCCGATTGTAGCCAGGGCATCTGCAGCGAGCCCAATTCCTTTGGCGCCTCCGCTTGGCTTATATCAATCACCCGCACGAGTCCGTCCTTTTGTAGGAGTACGACGACGTGATCTTTTATGTTGACACTTTTGATGTCATTTCCCAGGGAATAGCTTGCAAAGAGCTCCAGGATTTGTGGTTGTGAAATATCGATAAAGTGCAGAGAGTCTAATGATTCTTTTTGGAAAGGGGTAGGCGACTTTTCCCCGCTAGAGGAGCTAATGACTAAAGTTGCCCCCTGCTCAGCCATGATGAAAGGGATGTACGACAAGGAGATTTCAGCTGTAATTCTGGGAGAATGGAAGAGAGAGAGGTCGACACTAATCAGCTTTCCGTTAGTGGCAGATGTCCTGTTGCCAGTCGTTAGCCATAGTCGGCGCTGATCGCTGCTCAAAAATTGCTGATTTAGCCCGGTGATATGTAGTCGCGTCAGGAGTCTGGGCGTGGTGTCCCCCCGGTGGTCATAGATAGAGATCCCTGTGGTGTCGCCAAGAAATAAAAGATCCGGTGTGATTAGCGGCATAATGCTAGGGGAGTAGTCGGGGAGGACCGGTGCGGTTGTGAGCGCTTGTGCTTTTTTCAGATCGAGGCGAAGTAATTCGCCGTTTCTGTCAGCGACCCAAAGGTCGTTGTCAAGTAGAAGGGCAGCGCTTGTCTGGATCTTTGCCGTAATCGTTTTACTGGGTGCGAACTGCGGTTCGGCAGGCAGGGGAAAGATTTGTGTCCCGGTTTTCCCCAGAGAAATGACGAGTTGATCGTCACTACAGCTGATAGCGGAGGCAAAGGTATTTAAGGGGACGCTGCTCAGCAGGCGCGGGGATGTCAGTCGGCTCAAGTCGAGAGCATAAAGGCGGCCTCTTTGTGCCCAATACAGGGTCTCTCCCTGCCGGGTCATAACGGTATTAACTCCCCCCGGCACTGGTAGCCTTGCCAAGCGCCGCGGCTGCTCGGGTCGGCTGATGTCGTAAATCCACCCGGCGCTAACGGCGGCGATGATCAGGACCTTACCGTCGATCGAAAGCTTGTAGGCATCGGGAAGACCGGGTAGCGCCCCGAGGTGCCGGGGATGGCGTGGATCGGCAATATCAACGATCTGCACCCCTGATTTGCCTGTGGCAACATAGGCGATGGTGCCGCTGTTGGCGACACTGAGGGCCGGCACGACGGATTTGAGAGTGGCCAGCAGTTGGGGGTTGGCAGCGTCACGAATATCGATGACTTGCAGCCCACCCTTTCCCGCCGCCAGGAGCGCTTCATCCCGGCGCAGGGCCACCTCCAAGCTCTGCCCCTCGCTATCCAGTGTGCCACTGATAAACGGGACGGGCGATTGCAACCCCTGGACAATCAGAAAGCCACCCACACCGTTGGCGACATAAAGGTGGTCACCGCGGCGGATCATGTGAGTGGGAGTCCCAAAGGTTTCAAGGGTGGCGGTGGTGGCAGAGCGGAGGGAGAGTTCCGGGACAAGCCAGAGATTGGTCGTTTGTGAAAAACCGCCGCCGCTCAGGGTGAGGTCGGCACCCGCTGCCGGCAGAGTCTCGGGCGCGGCGGTGGTAACGAAGAGACGCGCCGGCGACGACCAGGAAGGCGCCGTCACCAGCAGCGTGAGTGCGCCCAGGGCGCTGAGTGTAATCAGTGCGGTGAGAAGAAGTGATTTTTTCCTGACCATGATCCCCCTCCCTGCGGCGCTGCCTGAAGAGCGCGACAGTTTTTCCTGTTAATCTTCCCGTCCTGCTGTGAAAGAGAGTTATTCATTTTCTTTCCCCCCGTCCCCCTTACTCCTCAGGAATCAGGACAAAACCCATCTGTCTTCCGGTCTGGCCATTGTCGCGTCGATAGGAAAAGAAGAGTTCGCGGTGACAGCAGGTGTCCTCTTCGACGGCATCGATCTGTCCTGGCGTCAGCCCGGCGGCGGCGAGCTGGAGTTCGCAGGAGCGCCGGAGATCGAGGTGCCACTTGCCGAGCTCGGTCTCTTTGGCGATCTGGCTCCAGTTGTCGGTGCCGCTGCGAAAGGCGTCGCGGACCGGCCGATCAACCTCGTAGCGATGCGCGCCGATACCGGGTCCGATAGCGGCTTTGAGATCGGCGGGGTTGACGCTGAAGTCATTGACCAGGCAGGCGATGGTCTTGGGGAGGATACCATTGGCGGCGCCTCGCCAGCCGACATGAACGACGGCGGCAACACGCCGGACAGGATCAAAGAGGAGGATTGGATAGCAATCAGCGACAAGAATTCCGAGCATAATGCCGGGCTGGTTGGTGACGATCGCATCACATTCGACGCTCTGAAAGTGGGACAGATCATGATTCGGTTCGTTAATCACCAGAATATTGTTGCCGTGGCTCTGTTGCACGGTCAAAAGCATGTGTGGCTGGAGATCAAAGGCGCGCACGACAGTCGAACGATTCCCTTCAACATTGGCGCGATGGTCTTCGGTGTTAAGGCCGAGATTCAGGGAGTTGTAAGGCGCCCGGCTCACTCCGCCGTTGCGGGTGGTGAAGCCGGCTTGAATCTTTTTGCTGTCAGCCCATGCCGGCTGCAAATAGCTGATCTTCCCCTGCCGGGTAATCTTCATGGAGTTCTCCTGAAAACGGTTCGCGCTTAAGCTGCGTCGTCCCGATATTTCTTGTGCAGATAAGTCAAAATAACTTGGAGATCATCCGGCAACGGACACTCAAATTCCATGTAATTGCCGCTGATCGGATGGGTGAATCCGAGAACCTTTGCGTGCAGAGCCTGGCGGCCGAGGGATGACAACAGGGTACGCAACTCCACATCCTTCAACTCTTTGATCCGGCTGCTCTTGCCGTAAAGGGGATCGCCGACCAAGGGAAAGTTCATCTCGGCAAAGTGAACGCGGATCTGATGCGTCCGCCCGGTTTCGAGATTTAATTCGACCAGGCTCAAACGGTCATCAGGGAAGCGCTCGCGAACCTGCCAGTGGGTGACAGCGCGCCGGCCGTTGCGACACTTGCCGCTCATCTTTTTGCGTTCCAGGGGGTGACGACCGATGGGACAATCGACCCTGCCAATGTCCCGGGGTAAAAGACCGTGTACCAAAGCGACATAACGACGGGTGATGGAATGGACCTGAAACTGTTCGGCGAGGCGCAGATGGCTCTGGTCGTCCTTGGTCGCCATCATTACTCCCGAGGTGTCTTTGTCGAGGCGATGGACGATGCCGGGCCGGAGTTCGCCGCCGATGCCGGCGAGATCGTGACAGTGATGGAGGAGGGCGTTGACCAGGGTCCCCTCGCTGTGTCCCGGCGCCGGATGGACCACCAGTCCGGCCGGTTTGTTGATGACGATGAGGTGCGCGTCTTCGTAAAGAACCTGCAGCGCCATTTCCTGCGCTAGGACTTCCGTCGCGCGGACGGCAGGGAAGGTGACACTGATCGTTTCCCCCCCCTTGAGCTTCTCTCCGACTTTGGCGGGGTGGTTGTCGACGAGAATCTGCTCCTGCTCGATCAAGCGTTTTAGCTGCGAGCGCGTCAGTTCCGGCAACTGTTCTGTAAGGAACAGATCCAGCCGCGTCACCGGCAGGCCGTAGGCGACAAGAAAGGCCTGGGAGGTGGAAAGATTTTCTACCAGATCGAACTCTCGATCTTGCCGGCCTGCTTGATCATGACATCGACAATCGCGCGATCAAAGAGGTGGTCACGATCGGGAAGATCCGGTGAGACCCGTCCGTAAAAGTGCTCGCGCCCTTCTTGCAATTCGTCCACCAGGGTTTCGAAGATATTATCATTCTTGATCCCTTCCCGGACCTTTTCCTGATTATACAGCGCTACGTCTGAAATAATGGCGCGCGCCAGGCGAAAGGCAAGATCGGGATTGTCTACCAGTTTAGCCATGAAACCTCCCTCGCGGACCGGCAGTCCGGGGCGATGTCAGGGGAAGATTTTCCCCTGCGGCAAAATGTTCGGGGAAGATTAGCGAAAATCTTGCTCCCTGTCAATTCTCGCCCGATGGGCGAACGGGCTGTCAACCGGCAAGAATTTCGAACTGTTCCTGATGAAAGCCGGGTCGGGCGGTGATCTGAATCTTCTTGTTGAAGCGTTCTTCCAACTCTTCAATCCCCCCCCGCTCTTCATCGCAAAGGAGGGCGGCGACATCGGGGTGCACCAGCAGGGTTATTTTGTCGCCGGGGAGGGAGCTGATGCTCCTCTGCAGCTCGCGGAACATTTCGTAGGCCATGGTTGTGCGGCTTTTTATCGACCCCTTCCCTTCACAGTAAGGGCAGGGCTCACAGAGGAGGCGACCGATGCTTTCGCGGACCCGTTTTCGGGTCATCTCGACCAGGCCGAGTTCGGAGATCTTGAGGATATTGGTCCGGGCTTTATCATACTTGAGGACTTCCTCCAGAGCGGAGTGGACCTTTTCGCGGTGTGCTTCTTTCTCCATATCGATGAAGTCGATGATGATCAAGCCGCCGATATTACGCAGACGGAGCTGAAAGGCCACCTCGCGCAGCGCTTCGAGATTGGTCTTAAGAATGGTGTCTTCAAGATTGTGTTTGCCGACAAACCGGCCGGTATTGACATCGACAGCGGTGAGGGCTTCGGTCTGTTCGATGATGATGTAGCCGCCGCACTTGAGCCAGACCTTGCGGCCGATCGCCCGGGCGATCTCCACTTCGAGACCAAAGGCATCGAAGATCGGCTCGTCGGTGTCGTGCAGCTCGATGACGTACTTCAGCTTCGGCATAAAGGTATCGATAAAGCGGGTGATCTTGTCGTGCTCTTCCTGCTTGTCGACAACAATCCGGTCGATCTCTTCGGTGAGAATGTCGCGCAGAACCTTGCTGGTGACGTCGAGGTCGGAATGGATCAGCGCCGGTGCTTTTTTCCCTTCTTTACGTTGCGAAATGCCTTCCCACAGGCCGATAAGGAATTCCATGTCGGCGAGGAGGTCGTATTCGCTCTTCCCTTCCGCAGCAGTGCGAACGATGAAGCCGGAGCCGGCCGGCCGGATCGATTCGACGATGGCGCGGAGTCGCTCTTTCTCCTCTTCATTCTCGATGCGGCGGGAGATGCCGATATGATCGACCGTCGGCATATAAACGAGGTGACGTCCCGGCAGGGAGATGTGGGCAGTAATTCGCGCTCCTTTGGTGCCGAGGGGTTCCTTGGCAATCTGGACCAGCAGTTCCTGCCCTTCCTGCAGCAGATCTTCGATCGGCGGCAGGGGTTTGGCTTCGGGGTTTTCGTCCTCCTTGTCGAGAGGACCGCCCCCCTCGACAAACTGGGCGACCGCGTCCATTTCGTCCAAGACATCAGCCACATAAAGGAAGGCCGCCTTGTCGAGGCCGATATCGACGAAGGCTGCCTGCATCCCCGGCAGGACACGAATGACCCGCCCTTGATAGATATTCCCCACCAGACCCCGTTCACGACTGCGCTCAATGTAGAGTTCGGCAATGTGGCCGCTCTCGAGGAGGGCGACCCGGGTTTCATGGGAGGTGGTATTGATGACCAGTTCTTTGGCCATAAACAGACCTCATTTCTTGATTCTGAAGCGTTAACGATAACTGCGAAAATATTATTGCGAAATTTAAATCGGAATCAATAAAGTCACTCAGCCGGGATCGTCAGGTCGCGCAGGGTCACGTCGAGTTTGCGGACTCCCAGCAAACGCATCTCTTCGCTGCTGATGCCGAGGAGGTGGGCAGCGAGGATCATCGGACTCCCCTTGACCAGCTGCAGATGCAGGGTGGTCCCGTCGAAGGCAACGTCGGTGGTATTGCGCCGCAGTTCGACACTTTGTACCCCTTTTTGTCCCTTGTCGCGCTGGCCGGTAACGGTCTCGGCAGCCAGAAAGGCGGCGATGCGCTCGTTCAGGCCGGCCGCGAGGGGGGCGGGGACAGTGACGCCATAGTGGGTCGCGATAATGCAGACCGACGGTGGCGGACTTTTCACTGGAATCTCCATCGCCGTCAGGATCTTGATCCCCTGCGGCAGGGCGCCGTTGAGGGCCGTCAGCAGTGTTGCCGGATCGTGCGGCGCGAGGAGCTCGAGGTCGATAATCTCGGCGTCACTTTCGATCCCGGTCGGCAGGGCGTCGGGGAAGGAGATGCGCGGCAAGGGATGGAAGCCGCCGCTGTAGCGGATCGGCAGTTTCGTCCTCCGCACTGCCCGGTGCATGGCGGTCATGAATTCGAGATGGCTGGAGAAGCGCGCTTTGCCGGCTTTGCGCACGCAAAGACGGATGCGGTGGCGCTCTTCAACCGTCGGTTCGTCCGCTGTCGGCAGGATCTCGGCGCCATTGCCGTCGCGGTACAAGCGCATCCGCAATTCCCGATGGTCACAGATGCCGCAGGCAGAGCAGGCACCGCCGCGACAATCGGGCGTGTAAATTTCAGCGCGGGAGCGTTGCCACTCCAGCAGGAGGAAGGACTTGGTGACGCCGCAATCGATATGGTCCCAGGGGAGGATCTCGTCTTTGCGCCGCTCGCGCAGATACCAGGTCGCATCGATGTTGCAATCGTTAAAGGCCTGTTCCCAGAGGGGGAAGCGGAAGTGTTCGCGCCAGCCGTCAAAATGACAGCCGAGATCGACGGCCCGCTCCAGGACCTGGCCGAGCCGGCGGTCGCCGCGGGCAAAGACCCCCTCAAGAAAAGAGAGGTCGGGTTCGTGCCATTTAAAGCGCAGCTTTTTGGCGGCTAGGCCGCTCCGGAGCAGGCTCTGGCGGCGCCGGGTCTCGGCAACATCGATCTGCGCTTCCCACTGAAAGGGGGTGTGGGCTTTCGGCACATAGGTAGAAACTGCGACATTGACATCGGCGCCGCCGCTCCCTTTTCCGCTCTTTTTTACTTTCCCTGCCAGTTCGACCAGGGCGCCGAGATCTTCATCCGTCTCGGTCGGCAGGCCGGTCATGAAATAAAGCTTGATCAGCCGCCAGCCGAGGGTAAAGGCGGTGCTGGTAGCGGCGAGGAGATCTTCTTCGCTAATCCCTTTGTTGATGACATTACGCAGCCGTTCGCTTCCCGCTTCCGGGGCGAGGGTAAAGCCGGTCTTGCGGACCTTCTTGATCTCTTCCATCAGTTCCGGAGTCAGCGAGCCGACGCGCAGGCTCGGCAGCGAGACGGCAATGCGGTCTTCGCTATGCTGCGTCATGAGATTTTTGAGCAGGGGCTCGATACAGCCGTAGTCGCCGGTGGAGAGGGAGAGGAGGGAGATCTCTTCGTAGCCGGTGGCGGCGAGGGAATCGGCAACGATCGCTTCGATCCGCTGCGGCGAGCGCTCCCGCACCGGGCGGTACAGGTAGCCGGCCTGGCAGAAGCGGCAGCCGCGGGTGCAGCCGCGGGCAATCTCGACCGCAACGCGGTCATGGACGGTCTGCATCAACGGCACCAGCGGCTTGGTTGGAAAACGGGCGCGGTCGAGGTCCTTGAGGAAGCGGCGCCGCACCTTTGGCGGTTGGCCGGGGAGGGGCTGGAGGCTGGCGATGGTGCCATCAGGGTGATAGGTGACGTTATAGAAGGCCGGGACGTAGATCCCCTCGATGCGGCTCAGTTCTTCCAGGGTGCGAAGGCGGTTCCACCCTTTCTGCTTGCTTTGCCGCAAACAGGCCGCGACATCGAGGATCGCTTCTTCGCCGTCACCGATCAGGGCACAGTCGAAAAAGTCCGCGAGCGGCTCGGGGTTGTAGGCGCAGGGGCCGCCGACGATGATCAGGGGATGGCGCTCGTCGCGGGCGGCGCTACGGCGCGGGATGCCGGCGAGGTCGAGCATGTTGAGCAGGTTGGTATAGGAGAGTTCGTACTGCAGGGTAAAGCCGATGGCGTCGAAGTCAGCGAGGGGTCGCTCGGTTTCGAGGGAGACGAGGGGGAGATGGTGCTCGCGCAGCAGAATTTCCAGGTCGGGCCACGGCGCATAGACGCGCTCGGCGGCACACCAGTCGAGGTCATTGAGGATGTGATAAAGGATCGCCAGGCCGAGATGGCTCATGCCGACTTCGTAGACATCGGGAAAGGCCAAGGCAATCCGGGTCTCGATGCGGGCGGTCTCTTCTTTAATAATGCTGCCGGCCTCGCCGCCGAGATAGCGGGTGGGACGATTGATCAGGGGCAGAAGTTCTTGGTATTGCATTGCGCTCATTTCTTGGCTTGATTCAAAGTTAAGGGACGAATCCTAGCATGAAAGAGGGGGAATTTGCTAGTAGAAAGGGGGGAATGGCAGCGGGTCGGTTTGGTCGTCCAGCCTGATTGTCGATTGCAATCCGCAATTCAGAAAATATGCAGATATGCAGATGATTGACTTTGAGGTGTTGTGTCATTTATCATATGAAACATTCAAAGAAGGAGTCGTAACATGGAATGGATGATCTTGCCCGGAATTGTTTTTGTCTGGTTTGCTCTTAACCGCTGGATTCTCCCGCGGATGGGAATCCAGACTTGAATGTCAGACAGCTGTCAGCTTCCGCGTGACGGAAGCAAAAAAAAAGATCAGGAAAAACCGTAACTTCTCGGGAAAAATAGTTGCAGAAAGTTGACAGGGTCGCTCTTAAAGGAGTGACCCTGTTTTTTTGTAAGCGCCCCGCAGCACATTGCTAACCCGGTGGCGTTAACGCTGTACGGCTTTACCGGCATGCTGCGCAATCGTGCTGCCGATGCTCAGCGAGGCGGTGGCCGCCGGCGAGGGGGCATTGAGGACATGGACCATCCCCTCGCTGTTGATGATGTGGAAGTCGTCGAGGAGTTTGCCCTGGGCATCGACCGCCTGGGCGCGAACGCCGGAGCCGCCGCGCGCCACATCGCCCTTTTGCAACTCGGGGAGCAACTTCTGCAGATCGCGGACAAAGCGACTCTTGCTGTAGGAGCGGTGGTACTCCATGGCGCCGACTTGCCAGAAGCGCCGGGCAAGGTGGTAGAATCCGCGATAGGTCAGGGTCTCAAAGAGGTCGGGGAGGGAGAAGGAGAAGCGGCCGTAGCCTTCGCGACGCAGGGCGAGGACGGCATTCGGGCCGGCTTCGACGCCGCCGTGAATCATCCGGGTAAAGTGGACGCCGAGAAAGGGAAAGGCGGGGTCGGGGACCGGATAGATGAGATTGCGCACCAGATCCTGGCGTTGCGGCGTCACCAGATAATATTCGCCGCGAAAGGGGATGATCTGCACCCCCGGATCGATGCCGCAGGCGCGGGCGAAACGGTCGCTCTGCAGGCCGGCGCAGTTGATCAGGGTGTGGCAGGCGAAGTCTCCTTGATTGGTGGTGAGGCGAAAGTCCTGCCCCTGACGCTCGACTTTGTTGACCCGGCAGCCGGTACGGACCACGCCGCCGCTTTCACGCACCACCTGGGCATAAGCGTTGGTGACTTCGACATAATCGACAATGCCGGTCTGGGGGACATAAAGGCCGGCGATGCCGGCGACATGCGGCTCGTGTTCTTTCACCCCGGCAGCATCGAGGCGCTCCAGTCCGGCGAGGCCGTTGGCAATGCCGCGGCGTTCGAGTTCGTCAAGAGCGGGGAGTTCCGACTCGCGGGTGGCGACGACGATCTTGCCGCAGCGCTCCACCGCGATCTTCCGTTCGGCACAAAAGGTATAAAGGGCTTCGCGGCCGGCGGCACAATTCTGCGCCTTCAGGGAGCCGGGGCGGTAATAAAGGCCGGAATGGATAACGCCGCTGTTGTGGCCGGTCTGGTGGGCGGCGAGGTGGTCTTCCTTTTCGAGGATGGCGAGTTTGAGACCGGGGTAGGTGCGGGTCAGCGCCAGTGCTGTCGCCGTGCCGACGATGCCGCCGCCGACGACGATGAGGTCAAAGGGTGTTGGCGCCATGAGTTGATTCCTACTCCATGCCATGCTCAAAGTTGAAGGGGAGGGTGTCCGGCAACTCTTCGTCGCGCTTCAGCGCCTCCATGACCCGTTTGCCGCGGGGCGAAAAGGGGCCGAGGTGAGACAGGTCGACGACGAGATGATCGAGGCCGAGGCGATCGACTTCGCTGAGGCGGCCGAGAAGGGAAAAATCGGTCTCCGGCCGCAGGGTCATCAGCCCGTCGCGGTGCTGGACGCGGTAGCCTTCGTCGCGATCCGAGGTCACCGGCGTATCGGCCTTGAGGCCCCTCAGGCCGATGCGCGAGGTGAGGAGGGGGATATTGGCATAAACGACCAGGCTCGCGGCGATGCCGACATCGCGGCGTTGCAGCGCCGCCAGATTTTCGCGGTCATCCTCGATATAAAGGGTCGTGTCTTGAACGCCCAGCTCCTTCCAGGCAAGGCGCGCCTGGCTGTTGAGGGAGAAGAGGCGGGTGCCGGTGATCAGTGTCAGGCCCTCGATCCCCTTGAAGAGGGGGAAGTGGCCGAGATTGTTGAGCCGGAAGTGTTTGTAGCCACGTTCGACAAGGATGCGAATCAGCGTCCGCAGCTCCGGCCAGACCGGGTCGAGGAGGATAAAGGGGAGATCCCAGATGATCTTCTCTTCGCGTCCGCCACTGCGCTTGCCGCCGGCGATCCCCTGGACATTGCTGCCGGTGAGGGGGACGATGATCCGCGCGATCGACGGATCACTGAGGACATGCTGATCGCGACCGTCGCCGAGGACAAGATCGAAGGCGCGCTTGCGCGGGGCTGGCAGCGGACCGGCCGGGAGGAGAGCGGCGGTGGCGGCAGCCAGCCGCTCGCGGCGTTGGCTGCGGCGGAACTCGGCCAGAATCCGGCCCAATTCGGCATAAAAGTCGCGACGAATCTCCTTGAGACGACTCGGCGGGACAACCACCGCCGGTAATGCTTCGGCGCTGAGGGTGCCGAGATTCAGCGCCCCTTCACTGCCGGCAAAGACCTTGCGCAGGATGTTGGCGTCGAGCCCCTGGCTCTCGGCAGGATAGCTGGTGATGTCGTAGCTGCGCTGCAGCCTTGCCCCGTCTGCTTCGGCGGTCAGGTGCAGCTGCGCATCATCCATGGTCACGTTGAGGTTGACGATTGCCGGGCGCGTGCCGTGGCCGTCGAGGCGCCGTTTGCAGGCGGCTTCGCTGAGGGTGAAGGCCTGTTCCGAGGAAACCTTGTAGACGCTGTCGCCAGGCCGGAAAGGGCCGGGAAAGGGGGTGGGGACGGTGACGACCTTGCCGGCAACGACAAGCTTGACACTGTTCTTCCCTTCGCGCAATTCCTTGATCGTAAAGGCGAGTCCGGCCTTGTCGCTCTTCGGCTGGATGCGCAGGCGGTCGCCGAGATGGATGCGGTCGCGGCTCTTGAAGGTGATGGCACCGTCGCGGAAGGTGGTTACCTCGCCGAGAAAACGGCCGGTCGCGCCGGCGGTGTGCGGCGAAACGATATCGCTCGGCGTGCTGCTGGTGAGGAAGCCCTTGGTTGGCGGCCGGCCGAAGGAGAGCTTGAGCTTCTCCTTGGCAACGGCAATGACCTGCGGGCGTTCTTTCTCCTTGGCATCGAGGACGGCGCGGTAGGCGCCGACCACATTCGCGACATACTCGGCGCTCTTCATCCGTCCTTCGATCTTCAGGCTGCAGATCCCCGCCTGCGCCAGTTCAGGGAGGAGGTCGATGGCGGAGAGATCGTTGGGGGAGAAGTAGTAGCCGTCTTCCTTCTGGCCGTAGCGGTAGCGCCGGCGGCAGGGCTGGGCGCAGCGGCCGCGGTTGCCGCTCTTGCCGCCGAGCCAGGACGAGAAGTAACACTGACCGGAGAAGCAGAAACAGAGGGCGCCGTGGATAAAGTGTTCGAGTTCGATGGTGGTAGCGCGGCGGATGGTGGTGATCTCCGGCAGGGTCAGTTCGCGGGCGAGGACGGCGCGGGTAAAACCGAGCTGTTCCAGCATCTTCACCCCGGCGATATTGTGTACGGTCAGCTGCGTCGAGGCGTGGAGTTCGAGATTGGGAAAATGTTCCCTGGCGAGTCGCCAGATCGCCAGATCCTGGATGATGATGCCGTCGACGCGCAGGGCATCGAGATCAGCCAGGGTCTCGACCAGTCGGGGGAGTTCCTCCTCCTTGACCAGGGTGTTGAGGGCGACGTAGATGCGGCGGTCATGGGCGTGCGCCCAGCTCAGCATCCGTTCCAGTTCAGCAAGGGTGATATTCTTGGCCTTGGCGCGGGCGGAAAACTCCTTGAGGCCGAGGTAAACGGCATCGGCGCCATTCTCCATGGCAGCAAAGAAGGCCTCCAGGCTGCCGGTCGGGGCGAGGAGTTCAGGACGTTGGGGGGTCGGTCGATTCATGGGCGGGAAGATAACATGTGGAGCGGAATTGAGGCAACTTACCTCAGATGTTGCGTGGACGTTTTTTCTGAAACGAGGTAACGTAACGGAAGGATGGTGATTTTGAAATGGAGCGATACCATGTCTGCAAGTCCGTCTACAAGTCCGGAAATATTCCCCCGAGATGCTCATAATCAAACTCTGGTCGCCAATGTCCATCCATCGGAATGGGCCAATCCGACCCCGTCCGGACGGTACAATCTGGTAGTTATCGGCGGCGGCACAGCCGGACTGATCTGTGCCGCCGGGGCGGCCGGATTGGGGGCGAAAGTTGCACTCATCGAGCGTCACCTGCTCGGTGGTGACTGTCTCAATGTCGGCTGCGTCCCTTCCAAAGGGGTGATCCGCGCGTCCCGGGCCCTCTTTGACGCCCGAAACGGTGGTGACTTCGGCGTGCTCGGCGGCGCCGGGCTGCAATTTGATTTTGCCACGGCGATGGAGCGGATGCGGCGTCTGCGCGCCGATATCAGTCACCACGATTCCGCCAAACGCTTTCGCGATGAGCTCGGGGTGGATGTCTTTATCGGCCAGGGGAGTTTTGTCAGCCGGGATTGCGTCGAGGTCGCCGGGCAGAAGCTCTTCTTTAAAAAAGCCGCCATCTGCACCGGTGCCAGGGCTGCCGCGCCGCCGATCCCCGGTTTGGACGAGAGCGGCTACCTCACCAACGAAACGGTCTTCTCCCTGACAAAACTGCCACCCCGTCTGGCGGTGATCGGCGCCGGGCCCATCGGTTGCGAACTGGCGCAATCCTTTGCCCGCTTCGGCAGTCAAGTCATCCTGATCGAGCTCGGTCCTCATATCCTCGGGCGCGAAGACAGCGATGCTGCCGGGATCCTCCATGCCGCCTTTGTCCGTGAGGGGGTCGATCTCCAGCTCGGGGTCAAGATCCTCGACGTGGAAAAGCGAGGGAGCGAGAAGGTCCTGCGCCTGGAGCGTAACGGCGAAGAGGTGGAAGTGGTCGCGGACGAGATTCTCGTCGGCGTCGGCCGGGCTCCGAACATTGAAGGGCTCGAACTGGAAAAGGGCGGAATTCTTTACGACCGAACCGGGGTGAAGGTCAGTGATACCTTGCAAACCTCGAACCCTCATGTCTATGCCGCTGGCGATATCTGTTTTCCTTACAAATTCACCCATACCGCCGATGCTCTCGCCCGCATCCTCATTGCCAACGCCCTCTTCATGGGACGGCAGAAAACTTCGGCGCTGACCATCCCCTGGTGCACCTACACCGACCCGGAGATCGCTCATGTCGGGATGTATGAACAGGATGCCAGGGGCAAAGGGATGGAAGTGACGACCTTCACCGTGCCGCTCGCCGATATCGACCGGGCTGTCCTTGATGGCGAAAAAGAAGGTTTTGCCCGCGTCCACCTGCGCAAAGGGACTGACAAAATCCTTGGCGCCACCATTGTCGCCCGTCATGCCGGGGAGATGATCAACGAATTCTCTCTGGCGATCACCAGTGGCCTTGGACTTGCCGCCATCGGCAAGACCATTCACCCCTACCCGACTCAGGCCGAGGTGATCAAACGCCTGGCCGACGCTCACAACCGGACGAGGCTGACCCCGTTTGTGAAGAACTTGTTGAGCCGTTGGTTAACGTGGCAAAGAAGCTGATTTTCACCTAAAAGGAGATAAAATTTATGAAAGAAAACCTTGTCGCCGGCCTGGAACACACCTTCAGCTTTCTGGTTTCAAAGGAAAAGACCGTGCCGTTCGTCTATCCGGAATCGGATCTTTTCCGTGCAATGCCGTCAGTCTTTGCCACCGCGTATATGGTTGGCTTTATGGAGTGGGCCTGCATGGAGGCTTTACGGCCGTACCTGGAAGAGGGAGAGATTACCCTGGGAACGATGATCAATGTCACCCATCAAGCAGCGACCCCCCCGGGGATGCAAGTTACGGCTCATGTGAAGTGTCTTGAAGTAGATGGTAAACGCATAGTGTGGGAAATCGAGGCACGGGACGAGGTTGAAGTGATCGGTAAAGGGACACATGAGCGCTTCATCGTAAATAAAGAGAAGTTTTCGGCGAAAGTGGCAACAAAAGGATGCCAAAAGTGAACAATAAAAAAATTGCCTTGGCTTTCGCCGCCATTGTTGCCATAGCCCTCTTCTTTTACTTCGATCTCGGTCGGTTCCTGACCCTGGCGGCCCTTAAGGCAAATCGGCAGTCGCTCCTCGATTACTATTCCGCGCACAAAATTCTAACGGTTGCAAGTTTTATGGCGATCTATATTATTCAGACCGTACTGTCCCTACCAGGAGCCGCCATTCTCTCTCTGGCTGCCGGGGCGATTTTCGGTTCAATCATGGGGACGGTCTATGCCAGCATCGCCGCCACCATCGGCGCGACCCTCGCCTTTCTCGTCACTCGTTACCTGCTGCGGGATATCGTCCTCAACAAATTTGGCAATAGACTAGAGGGGATGAATCGTGAACTCGAAAGCCGGGGTTTCAGCTACCTCCTCTTTCTGCGCTTGGTGCCGGTCTTCCCTTTCTTTCTGATCAACCTCGCCGCCGGCCTGACCCGTCTGCCGCTGCGGACTTTTTTCTTTGCCACCATGATCGGCATCATTCCCGGCGGATTTGTCTATGTCAATGCCGGCGCGAGCCTGGCGACCATCGACTCTCTGGCCGGGATCGCTTCCCCCCGGGTCCTCGGCTCCTTTGCGCTCCTGGGATTCTTTGCTTTGATCCCGGTGCTGTATAATAAGTTCAAGCCTGGCGCCTCTCGACCTCCTTTTAATTAAGGGGAGAGGAGGAAGCCATAAGCTGTGAACTAGCAACAAACAGAGTCCTTATCCGGATCAAGGAGGCACAAGATGCAAATCGGCATGATCGGAATTGGCCGCATGGGGGGCGATATGGTGCGGCGCCTGCTCAAAGGTGGACATGAATGTGTGGTGTATGGTCGTAACGCGGTGGCGGTGAATGCCCTCGTCGGGGCAGGGGCGCAGGGGTGTGAAGATCTCTCCTCTTTCATCTCCCGACTGACTCTCCCCCGGGTGGTCTGGCTGATGATCCCGGCGGCGGCGGTTGACGGGGTGATTGTTGACCTTCTCCCGCTCCTGAATGCCGGCGACATCCTCATCGATGGCGGCAATTCTCACTACCACGATGATATCCGTCGCAGTGGCGAGTTAAGCGCTCAGGGGATTCACTATCTCGATGTCGGGACGAGCGGCGGGGTGTGGGGGCGGGAGCGCGGTTACTGCCTGATGATCGGCGGCGAAGCGGCGACGGTCCAGCATCTCGATCCGATCTTTGCCGCCCTGGCACCGGGGTGTGGAGCCGCTCCTGCGACGCCCGGACGGAGCACCGCGGATTCGACGGCGGAACAAGGTTATCTGCACTGCGGCCCGAGTGGTGCCGGCCACTTTGTCAAGATGGTCCATAACGGCATCGAGTATGGATTGATGGCCGCGTACGCCGAAGGGTTCAACCTCCTGCACCACGCCAATGTCGGCAGCGCCGGGCGGGAAATCGATGCCGAAACAACGCCGCTGCGCCACCCCGAACACTTCCGCTACGACCTCAATCTGGCCGACATCTCGGAACTATGGCGGCGCGGGAGTGTCATTTCCTCCTGGCTCCTCGATCTCAGCGCCCAATCCTTCGCAGCCAATCCGACGCTCAATGACTTTGCCGGGCGGGTCTCCGATTCCGGCGAAGGGCGCTGGACGATTAACGCCGCCATCGACGCCGGGGTGCCGGCGCCGGTCCTCAGCGCCGCTCTTTACCAGCGCTTCAGTTCTCGCGGTGAGGGAGAATTTGGCAATAAACTCCTCTCGGCCCTGCGCTACCAGTTCGGTGGCCATCAAGAAAAATCCCGCAAGAAAGGGAAGTAGAATGCCGAAACGTTCCGTTCTTGCACCGACGATTATTATTATCTTCGGTGCCGGTGGCGATCTTGCCTGGCGCAAGCTCGTCCCGGCCCTTTACAACCTGCTCCTGGATGGGCATCTCCCTGAACAATTTGCGATTATCGGCGTGGCCCGCAAGACTGTTGAAAGTGCGGGGTTTCGTGCCAAGATCCGCATCGGGGTTGATCAGTTCTCCCGGCGGGGGGTGATCGATGAATCCCTCTGGAAGCGTTTTGCCGAAACGATCTCCTATGTCTCCGAAGATCTTACCGACCAAAGTTCCGGGATAGCTCTCAACGCGCGATTGGCAGAGATCGAGGGAGGGTGGGGAGTCAGGGCCAATCGGATCTATTACCTTGCCATCCCTCCCAACACCATGGAACCGGCGGCAGCCATGCTGCAACGTTTAGGTGTCTGCCGGGATTGCAGCCGCGACCGGCTGGTCGTGGAAAAACCGTTCGGACGCGATCTCCCCTCGGCGCAAACGCTCAACCGCTTTCTCGGCAACATGTTTGTCGAATCCCAGATCTACCGGATCGACCATTATCTCGGCAAGGAGACCGTCCAGAATATTCTCGCCTTCCGCTTTGCCAACTCCCTTTATGAGCCGATCTGGAACCGGCGCTATATCGACCATGTCCAGATTACCGTAGCTGAAACGGTCGGAGTCGAAGCGCGGGGAGACTATTACGATCATGCCGGGGCCCTGCGCGACATGGTGCAGAATCACCTCCTGCAAATCCTTTGTCTGGTAGCAATGGAGCCGCCCATTTCCTTTGACGCCGACGAAATCCGTAACAAGAAGGTCGATGTCCTGCGCGCCCTCCGGCCGATAAAAAACGAAGAAATCCATCGCGTCGCCGTGCGTGGACAGTACCGCAAAGGGACGATTCACGGCAGCCCGGTGCCGGGCTATCGGGAAGAGGAGAGTGTCTCGGCCGAATCCGCCACCGAGACCTATGCCGCTTTCACCTTTCATATCGACAACTGGCGCTGGCAGGGGGTGCCCTTTTATCTCCGCACCGGCAAACGCCTTCCGGCCAAGGTGTCGGAAGTCTCCATCATCTTCCGGTCACCGCCGCACCAGTTCTTTCCCTCCGCCGCCGTCGAAAGCTGGCAGCCAAATCGCATCGTCATCCGTATTCAACCGGAAGAGGGGATCGACACCCGCATCCAGGTCAAACAGCCGGGGACCCGCCTGCTGCTCGGAGCCGCTGACATGCAGTTTCGCTACCGTGAAGCCTTCAAGACTCCGGCGCCCGAAGCTTACGAGACCCTGCTGCTCGATGTGATTCGCGGTGATGCCACGCTCTTCATGCGGGCCGATCAGGTGGAGTGTGCCTGGCAGGTGGTGACATCGATTCTCGATGCCTGGGAAGCCGTCCCTCCCGCCGATTTTCCCGACTACCCGGCCGGCAGTTGGGGGCCGGAAGCGGCGGATCTGATGCTGGCTCGCGAAGGGCATAGCTGGCTGCACCCGGCCGGTCTGGAGGAGCCGTGATCAAGGTCTTTGCCGACCAAGAGGCACTGGCCCGGGCGGCGGCGGAGTTCTTCGCCGCGCAGGCGCGGCAGGCGGTGGCGGCGCGCGGGCGCTTTCTGGTGCTGTTGGCCGGTGGCGAAACGCCGCGCCGCACTTATCAACTCCTGGCACAGGACCCCCTACGTCGCCAGATTCCCTGGAGGGAGGTCCATTTTTTCTGGGGAGATGAACGTTGTGTCCCTTCCGATGACCCCCGCAGTAATGCCGCAATGGCGCAGCGATCACTCCTTGACCGCCTGCCATTACGGCCGGAGCAGATCCATTCGATCCGCTACGACCGGTCGCCGCAAGCGTCTGCCGACCGCTATCAGGCCGAGCTGACTGATTTCTTTGCCGGAGCAGCACCTTGCTTCGACCTGGCGCTCCTCGGTATCGGCAATGACGGCCACACCGCGTCCCTGCTACCTGGCTCGGCAGCTCTGGAAGAACAGGTGCGCTGGACCGCCGTCACCCGCCGGCGTGAAGAGGATTTCAGCCGGATCACCCTGACAGCGC
Organism: Deltaproteobacteria bacterium HGW-Deltaproteobacteria-4; assembly: GCA_002841765.1. NCBI lineage: Bacteria > Deltaproteobacteria > Deltaproteobacteria bacterium HGW-Deltaproteobacteria-4. Next base: position 91,248 of record PHAV01000005.1, read on the forward strand.
CGATCATCAACCAGGCGACAGTGGTGCTCTTTCTGGTGGCGGGAGCTGACAAAGCAGCGATGCTGGCGAAGATCCTGAATGCACCGACCGAAACGATACAGTACCCGGCGCAACGGATCCGTCCCCGGTCCGGCGAACTGCGCTGGTGGGCGGATCGCGCGGCGGCGGGTCTGTTGGATGAATCGGTTTGAGACGGCTTAATTTCGCAACCCTTAAGGGCGCTAATTCCTGTGTAAGCAAGAAAAACGGAGAGAAGAATAAAAACATGATCCCTTTATTCAAAGATCGTTTACAAGCGGTTAATCCGGAATTTGAAACCTTTGCCAGTTTGCAGACCCTCCAGGCCAATCTCGGCAACCTGTGCAACCTGAACTGTCATCACTGCCATGTGAACGCTTCCCATCGTGGTACGGAAGTCATGGGGCTCGAAGTCATCGAGCAGATTATCTTATTCCTTACCCGACATCCCCATCTCACGCTCGATATCACCGGCGGCTGCCCTGAGATGAATCCGAACTTCCGCACTCTCATCGAGAGGACAGATGGCCTGACGCCGCACCGGCTTCTGCGCAGCAATCTCGCGATTATGGCCGAATCGGGGCGGGAGTGGTTGCCGGAGTATTGTCGGCAGCATGAACTGACGATCATCGCTTCCCTCCCCTGTTATCTCGAAGAGAATGTCGACGGGCAGCGCGGTCAGGGGGTCTATCGGAAGAGTGTTCAGGTCTTAAAGCAACTGAACGCCCTCGGCTATGGTCGTGAAGTGGAGCTGAATCTCGTCTACAATCCCGGGGGAGAATTTATTCCTGGCCGGCAGCATGATCTGGAAGCGGCCTACAAGGAAGAGCTGTTGGCCCGACACGGCATCACCTTCAACCACCTTTTCACGATCACCAACGCTCCGATCGGCCGTTTTCGTGAACATCTCGAAGCCAGCGGTACCTATACGGAATACCTGCAACTGCTCGCAAGTCGTTTTAATCCTGAAACGGCCGAAAGTATCATGTGCCGCAGCCTGATCAGTGTCGATTGGCAAGGAAAACTCTATAATTGTGATTTCAATCAGGCTCTCGGCATGGCCATCACCGCAGCGGACGGCGCGGAAATCTATCTTTGGGAACTGGATGACAGCAGCATCAACGGTAAGAAGATTTCTCTTTCCGAGCATTGTTATTGCTGCACTGCCGGCGAAGGCTCCAGTTGTACCGGTGCGTTGCTGTCTTAGATTGAGTGAGAACAGCCCTTGCGAGGCAATATCTTCTGAGAGAAAAGCAGCGATAATGCTTCGATTTTTAACACAAAAAAATCCCCCGACTGAATAGCCGGGGGATTTTTTTGTGGTGTGTGTAGCGATGTGAATTAGATCACGCCATGTGCAACCATGGCATCGGCGACTTTGATGAAGCCGGCGATGTTGGCGCCGAGGACGTAGTCGCCAGGGGAGCCGTACTCCTCCGAGGTGCGATAACAAAGTTTGTGGATGTTGACCATGATCTTTTCCAGCTTGGCTTCGGTCTCTTCGAAGGACCAGGAATCGCGCTGGGCATTCTGCTGCATTTCCAGGGCCGAGGTGGCGACGCCACCGGCGTTGGCTGCTTTGCCTGGACCGTAAGCGATCTTGGCGTCAAGGAAGACTTTGACCCCTTCCGGCGTGGTCGGCATATTCGCCCCTTCGCCAACGGCGATACAGCCGTTCTTGACCAGGGTGAGAGCATCCTTGCCGTTGATTTCGTTCTGGGTGGCTGAAGGCATGGCGACCTGGCAGGGGATATCCCAGATGTTGCCATTTTTGATGTACTTGGCATCTTTGTGGTAGGTCAGATAGTCCTCGATGCGGCGACGCTCGACTTCTTTGAGCTGTTTGATCAGGTTGACGTCGAGGCCTTTGTCATGAACGATGACGCCGTTGGAGTCGGAGCAGGCGATGCATTTGCCGCCGAGCTGATGGATCTTCTCGATGGTGTAAATCGCAACGTTGCCGGAACCGGAGACCAGACAGGTCTTGCCGCCGAAGGTGTCTTTGCGCACCTTGAGGGCTTCATTGATGAAGAAGGTGGCGCCGTAACCGGTCGCTTCGGTGCGCGCCAAAGAGCCGCCCCACTTGAGGCCTTTGCCGGTGAGGACGCCGGCTTCCCAGCGATTGGTGATGCGCTTGTACTGGCCGAACATATAGCCGATCTCGCGGCCGCCAACGCCGATATCACCAGCCGGGACGTCGGTGTGCTCGCCGATGTGACGGTACAGCTCGGTCATGAAGCTTTGGCAGAAGCGCATGACTTCAGCATCCGACTTGCCCTTAGGATCGAAGTCCGAGCCGCCCTTGCCGCCGCCGATCGGCAGGCCGGTCAGGGAGTTCTTGAAAATCTGCTCGAAGCCGAGGAATTTGATGATGCCAAGATAGACCGAGGGGTGAAAGCGCAGGCCGCCCTTGTAGGGGCCGAGGGCGCTGTTGAACTCGACGCGGAAACCACGATTGATCTGAACATTTCCTTTGTCATCCGTCCAGGGAACCCGGAAGATGATCTGGCGTTCCGGCTCACAAAGGCGATTGATGAGTTTGCTCTCCAGATACTCCGGATGTTTGACCACGACCGGGCCCAGAGAATCGAGGACCTCGCGAACTGCCTGATGAAATTCGCTTTCACCGGGATTACGGTTAATGACTTCCTGATAGATAGTTTCGAGTCTGCTGTCGAGTTGCATGCGGGGCTCCTTCTTTTTGAGCGGAGATTTAAGCCCTTGAGCCTGTAAAATAGGCAGAGGGTCAAGATAAGCCTAAATAAAATACAATATGCGTGCCCGAAGTCAAATTTAGTGCACAACTTATTTTAACTGCCTGATTATGTGGCGATTATTTAGTCATAAAATTCTATTGTGATTATTTAACTGGCAATAAAGCGGCAGAGAGGGAAGAGGGATGGGTGGAACTGTGTAAAAAAAAGCACAGATGAGTTCAGATTTGAGTGCTTTAGAGCATATCCAGGGGATCGATATCGACGCTCAGGGTGAGTCCGGCGGTGACTTTGCGGCGGAGGAGATCGATCTGCCCGAGAAGCCGGCGCAGGGGGGCCCGCTCCTGGCTCTTGAGCAGGAGCTGAAAACGATGCTTGCCGCGCAGGCGGGCGAGGGGGCAGGGGGCGGGACCGAGCACTTCGAGGTTGCGGGCGCTTCCCCGCAGAGCGGCAGCGAGCTTCTCCGTACCTTCGGCAACGAGGGCGCCATCGTTGCCACTCATCACCAGATTGATTAAATGCCCGAAGGGGGGGTAGCCGAGTTCCTGGCGGAAGGTGATCTCCTGCGTGTAGAAGGTCTGGTAGTCATGCTGCAGGGCGCAGGTGACAGCATAGTGCTCCGGTGCGTAGGTTTGAATCAGCACCCGGCCGGGTTGATCGCCGCGTCCGGCCCGCCCGGCTACCTGGGAAAGAAGGGTGAAGGCGCGCTCCGCGGCCCGGAAGTCGGGAAGGTTGAGGGCAAGATCGGCGTTGATGACGCCGACCAGGGTGACGCCGGGGAAGTCATGCCCCTTGGCAATCATCTGGGTGCCGACGAGGATATCGGTCTGTCGTGCCAGCATGGCGTCGACGATCTGGCGATGCGCCCCTTTGCCGCCGGTGGTGTCGCGATCCATACGGTCGATGCGCGCTTCCGGAAAGGCGGCTCTGAGGTCCTCTTCGAGGCGTTCGGTGCCGGCGCCGACTGCTTCGAGATTGAGGCTGTTACAGGTTGGGCAAAGGGAAGGGATAGTTATGCTGTAGTCGCAATAGTGACAAAGGAGGCGGCGGCGGCGGGAATGGAAGGTGAGGGCAATGTCGCAGTTCGGGCAGTGGAAACCGCTGCCGCAATCGCGGCACAGGATCGCCGGCGCAAAGCCGCGGCGATTGAGGAGGAGGAGGATCTGCCCCCCTGCTGCCAGCTCAAAGCCAATCGCGGCCTGTAGCGGCGGCGCGATGATCGTTGTCCCTTTCGGTTGCTGCCGGAGATCGACGATCTCGACGGTCGGCATTGGCTGACCGATGGCGCGGCCGGTGAGAGGAAGATAGCCGTAAAGACCGCTCTGGGCGCGATGAAAGGTCGTCACCGCCGGAGTGGCGCTGCCGAGGATCACCGTCGCCTGGTCCATCTGGCCTCGTAACAGGGCGAGATCCCGGGCGTTGTAGCGAAAACCTTCCCCCTGTTTGTAGCTCGAATCGTGTTCTTCATCGACAACGATGACGCCGGGACAGGTGAGGGGCGCAAAGATCGCTGAGCGGGCGCCGATAACGATCTGCGCTTCGCCGCGCCCGATCATCCGCCAGGCATCAAAACGTTCGCCGTCGGAGAGGCCGGAATGGAGGACGGCAATAGCAGTCGATGCTCCGAAGCGGGCGCGAAAGCGGGCGGTGAGCTGCGGAGTCAGAGCGATCTCCGGGACGAGGATCAGCGCCTGCTTGCCGAGAGCGAGAGCGTCGGCGATGGCATGGAGGTAAACCTCGGTCTTGCCGCTGCCGGTGACGCCGTGCAGCAAAAAGGGGGCAAAGGCGCCGCTGTGCAGGGCGGTGTGCAGGGCAAGGCGGGCCTGTTCCTGTTCAGCGTTCAGGGTCGGCGCGCTATCAGTCGGTGCAGGGATGTCAAGAAAGGGATCGCGCCGCCGCACCTGGCGCTCTTCCTCCAGCCAGCCATGATCAAGGAGCCGGCGCAGCACATCGCTGCCAACGGCCATCTCCTTGCGTAGCTCGGTGGCAGACAAGGGACCCTTTTGACGCAGCAGAGTGACGACCGCCAACTGTTGGGCGCCGCGCGGCAGATCGTCGCGGAATATGGCGGTGAAGACCCGCTCGGTGCGCGGTGTCACCCGCACCGTCTGGGTGCCGAGGCCGGCGGGGAGGACGGAGCGGATCGCTTCGCCGGGGGGGTAACGATAATACTCCGCCGCCCGCAACAGAAAGGGGAGCATCGTTGCCGGAAAGAGGGCGTCGTCATCTGGGGCATCGACCAACGCTTTCAGACCGCTGCCGTCGCCGTTCGTTACCGACAAAACGCACCCCGCCGCCTGTCGCCGCCCGAGGGGGACAATGACCCGACTCCCGGCGTGTACCCGCTTCTGCAGGTGCGGCGGCACCAGGTAGCTGAGCGGGTGGGGGAGGGGCGCTGCGACAGCAACGCTGGCAATAAGGACGGTCGGTTCGGTCATAGTTCTTTCAAAAGAGAAGGGGCACGGCGGACCGTACCCCTGGGTATAGAGCAAGAATTGGTGGAATCAATAGCCGAGATAGGTAATCAACCCTTTGATCTCAGCCATCAACACCTCAAAGGCCGGGCCGTCAAGGCTCTGGGCGCCGTCGCAGAGAGCTTTGTCCGGATCGGGATGGACTTCGATCATGACGCCGTGCGCGCCGACCACCAGGGCCGCCTTGGCCATCGGCGCCACCAGGGAGCGTTTGCCGGTGGCATGGCTGGGATCGACAATAATCGGCAGGTGGCTGATGCTGCGAATCAGCGGTACGATCGAGACATCAAGGGTGTTACGCGTCGCTTTTTCAAAGGTGCGGATGCCGCGTTCGCAGAGGATGACCTGGGAATTCCCTTCGGAAAGGAGATATTCAGCGGCAGAAAGGAACTCTTCGATCGTCGCCGACATGCCGCGCTTGAGCAGTACCGGATGGGAGCGGCGGCCGGCTTCCTTGAGGAGATCAAAGTTCTGCATGTTGCGGGCGCCGATCTGCAGGACATCGGCATAACGGCAGACATCGTCGAGCTGGTCGATGCGCATGACTTCGGTGATCACCGGCAAACCGGCAGCATCGCCGGCCTGCCGCAGCAGTTTGAGGCCATCGCGCCCCAGACCCTGAAAGGAGTGCGGCCCGGTGCGCGGTTTGAACGCGCCGCCGCGCAGCATACCGGCGCCGTGCGCTTTGACGAGATGGGCGGCTTCGAGCATCTGCGCTTCGCTCTCGATGGAGCAGGGGCCGGCAATCACCACCGGCGGACAGCCGTCGCCGAAGCGGACGCCCTTGACATCGACGATGGTGCTCTCGGGGTGGAAGTCGCGGGACACAAGTTTATAGGGTTTGCTGACGTGGATGACTTCGCGCACGCCCGGGAGTTCGAGAATGGCTGAATCGTCAACATAGCCCTGGTTGCCGAGGACGCCGATGGCGGTCCGCTGGCTGCCGGGGATAGAGACCGGCTGCAGCTTCATCGCCTCGACGGCGTGATGCACGGCGTCGATTTGGGCGTCTGTGGCGCTGTGGTGCATAACGATCAGCATAATAGATGGCGTCTCTCTTTCTGTTCCTTCGATCCGTGGGGGGATCGTCTTGTCTGGGTCTGGCAAGAGAAACAGATTAAACAGAGTGAGTGGAAAATTCAATCCTTTTCCGCTCTCTGCCGCCGAGCCTGGCGTTGCCGCCATGCCCGACGCAGCATAAAGAAGAGTCCGGGGAGCAACAGTGCCCAGATCAGTCCGATCACAATCGTTTCGCTCGTTGTCATAAAGGCTCCCGGCTGGTTTTTCTGTCACTTTCGCATGCCCTGGACTCAAGCGCCTTGAGCCAGGTCAAATCGTCCGGTGAAGGTTTGACATCACCGTGCCATTCCGCTAATCTGTGGAAAAATTTCACCCGGAAGATAAGGAGAAAAAAGATGAAAGCAAAAAGCATTACCCTTCTCGCTCTGCTCATGCTTGGTACCATGACCGTTTCCGGCTGCGGCTTTTTTCATCATGGCTCACGCCGTTGCGGCACGCCCTGCGCGATGGCAGCGGGACAAACGCCCTGTCAGCAACAGGAGAATTGTATCAAGGCCGGGTGCAATAAACCCTGCTGCGTAAAGATGAAGGCAGCAGAGACTCCGGCTCAGTAGCGTTAGTTCTGCCCGAATTTTTTTATGGGAGCGGTCTTTCGGCCGCTCCCATTTTTTCCACATCAGGAGTTTTTCCCTTTTCATGACCCAGCGCGTTGTCCCCAACACCTCCCCGAGCTTTATCCCTGATCCGCAACAGGATCTGAGCTTCCGGCCGCAAGCGGTCTTTTCCCGGCCTGAACAACCTCTGGTTCTCGAAATCGGTTGCGGCATCGGCGACTTCATCTTCCCCCTTGCGACCAGTCGTCCCGACGTCAACTTTCTCGCCATCGACATTTACAATCAGGGCTGTCTCAAGACCTGCCGCAAGATCGATGCGGCCGGCCTCGATAATGCCCGGGTCATGCGCATCGAAGCGCGCCACCTCATCGCCCGCTATCTCGACCCCTGGTCTTTGTCCGCCATCTATATTAATTGTCCCGACCCCTGGCCGAAGAAACGCCATCGCGAACGACGCCTGGTCAATGCCGATTTTCTCGAGGTCGTTCGCTTTGCTCTTAAACCGGGGGGCGAACTCTTCTTTGCCTCGGACGTTGCCGACTACGCCGAAGAGGTCTCGGCTCTGATTGTTGCACAGTGCGGCTTTATCCGCCTGACCCCGGAGCCGTACTGTACCGAACTTCAACCCGACTACCCGATCTCTAAATATATGCGGCGTTTTCTTGAACTCGGTCAGCCGATCCACTTTGTGCGACTGCGCCGGCAAAACAATGAAGCCGAACCGCCGCAAGCGCGGCCCAGTGCGGTGCGCGCCGGTTTTCGTGTGCGCCGGGAAACGATCGGTAAATGAGCAACTATCTGACCGCCCTCCTCCCCGGTACCGGCGGCACCCTGAAAGAGACCCCCGGCGATTTCCGGGTCGAAGAGATTCCCCTCTACCTCCCGACCGGCAGTGGTGAGCACCTCTACGTGACGATCGAGAAGACCGGAATAACGACCAGCGATCTCGTGCAGAAGCTCAGCTCGGCCCTCAAGCTTCCGCCCCGCGAGATCGGTTATGCCGGCCTCAAGGATGCCCGCGCTGTCACCGTCCAGACCCTCTCCCTCACCGGCGTCAAGGCCGAGGCGGCTTTGGCTCTGCAGCTTCCCGGCGTTCGCATCCTTGCCGCCATCCCCCATCGCAACAAACTGCGCCTCGGCCATCTTGCCGGCAACCGTTTTGTCATCCGTGTGCGCGATGTTCTCCCCGGCGCTGTCGAGCGCGCTCTTGATATTCTCCATGTTCTGCAGGATCTCGGTGTGCCGAACTCCTTTGGTGCCCAGCGTTACGGCAGTCTCGGCAACTCGCATCGCATCGGTCGGGCGATCCTGACCGGCGACTATAGCGAGGGTTGCCGCGAGCTGATCGGCGAGCCGGGTGTGATTCTTGATCCCGCCTGGCAGGCCGCCGCCATCGCTTATGCGGAAAGCGGGGCAGTAGCCGCTTTCGAACTGATGCCGCAGCGCTGCCGCAACGAGCGGCAAGTGCTGCGCTCCCTGGCGCAGGGGGCGACTCCGCAGCAGGCCCTTCTTGGCCTGCCGCGCCCGCTGTTGCGCCTTTTCCTCTCCGCCTATCAGTCTTCTCTCTTCGATCGTATCGTCACGATGCGTCTTGCCACCCTCGGCACCCTTTGGGCCGGTGATCTCGCCTGCAAGCACATCAACGGCGCCGTCTTCAAGGTCGAAGATCCCGCCATCGAACAGCCCCGCGCCGATGCTTTCGAGATTAGCCCGACCGGCCCCCTCTTTGGTCGTAAAGTTCCCCTCGCTACCGGCATGGCCGGGATGCTCGAAGAGGCCCTCCTCGACAAGGAGAAGCTGACTCTCGAGATGTTCCGCCTCGGCAGCGGCCTCGACATGGAAGGGGAGCGCCGCCCCCTGCGCGTGCCGCTCGGGGAGTTCTCCGTCAGCGCTGATGCGGAAGGGTTGCTGTTATCTTTCAGTCTGCCGAAAGGGAGTTATGCCACCAGCGTGTTGCGCGAGGTCATGAAGGGGGATTGAGTTCCCCCTGTCTTTCCTTCGTTCTGTACCCCTCTGCTTTACCCTCCTCCTTTGCTTCCCCTTCCTCTGATCCATCCTTTAAGTAAAAAACATCGAATGCTCCATTGTCTGTTGTATTTGTCGTATTGGTGTTGCATTTGTTGGAGTGCAACACTTTTTTATTAATTATTTCAGTAAGTTGTCAATTTCGTTGGGCCGGTGGTGGTGTTGTTGCATTTGAGACATCGTCAATGGTCAACCGCAATCATGATTTTATAGCTTTAACTAAATAGCTGTTATTGCTAAGTTTTTTCTTATTTAGAGTGGCAGCAAAAAAGTGGCACGCTTGTTGGATTAGTAGGATGGCAAGAACAATAAATAAATGGAGGATTCAAATGGGTTCCGGAAAAGTTGCAGTCCCCTACTATGGAAGTTTATATCGTTCGAAAGTAGGTTACGAACGAATTTACTTCATTGTGGAAGACGGCACGGTAAAAGATAAAGATTTAGATGTCAGGCTTTGTGTCTGGGACAATAAAACTGAATCGACTTTACCTGAATGGCTGAAAAGCAATCGTATAAAAAATCTTGTTTGCAGAGAAGATCCGGATGTCAGCCTTAAGAATGCCATCCTTGACCTTGGCATAGAGATAAGAAGTGGTGCGGATAACAATGCGTTAAGATTAATGAAAAGTCTGCTGGTTTAACAAGTCAAATTGATAACAAAAAAGGGAGGTTCACAATGAAAGCGAAAAGTAATCACTCAAGTCTGGTGGATGAAGCCGTAGCAAAAGCAACAATGGGTGGAATTGCTGCTGTAACAATCTTTGTAGGAGTTTTTTTCGTGTGGTCAGTCACCTGTCTTGGCGGTGCTGTTGTCAGTCTGCTGAGCTAAGCGATTACAGCTAACAATGTTTCGCGGTAGCTGGAAGTTCATGTAGCTAATCTTTTCTCGCAAGAAACAACAAAAAAGGGAGGTTCACAATGAAAGCGAAAAGTAATCACTCAAGTCTGGTGGATGAAGCCGTAGCGAAAGCAACGATGGGTGGAATTGCTGCTGTAACAATCTTTGTCGGAGTTTTTTTCGTGTGGTCAGTCACCTGTCTTGGCGGTGCTGTTGTTAGTCTGTTGAATTAAAAAATTTACAATAAGAACAGCTGATAAGGAGAAAAACAATGAAAGCGAAAAGTAATTATTCAGATCTTGATGACAGGGCATACATTGGCAAAGTTCTCTCCGTAGCAGGTTTTTTTGCCGGAGTGGCAAGTCTTTCAATTGCATGGCCCGCCTTAAGTCACATTGGCCTCAGGCTCTTATCGTAACCCGGCTATCAGCAAAGACAGGGGGAGTTTTTCTCCCTGTCTTTTTGCGCCCATTCATATGATACACCAGATAAACGGACCAAGCTGAGCTTTGAGTATGGTTAGACATGAAATAATTTGTCCTGATTGTGGAAGCTTGCAGCACTACACACTTAAAGACAGTCGTCTGCAATGTGTGATTTGTCGCAAGAAATATACTTGCAGACATAGAAGCAAGTTGTCCCGGACGACCCTGGAGCGCATTGCACTAAGTTTTTTCCAGATGGTTCCAGCCATAGCTGCGGCAGCTGAAATGGGTGTTAACAGTAAGACAATACAAAAATATTATGATCTTTTACGACGAACTATTTCTGAAGAAAACAAGGAGCTTGCCATTCTTCATTTCGGTGCGGCAACAATCGACCCGGAATTTTTTTACAATGACGCTGCCGGCGCAGAGTTGGGAGCAGAGAAGAAACCCCTTTTCTGTCTAGCTAAAAGAGAAGAGGGAGTTTCTCTTCTCTTCACCCAGCCTTCTTTGAATAAAGATTTCACGGCAAAACAAACCATTTTGGGTTGGGTCTATGCAAGGGATGATAAAGCATTTGACTCTCTTGATCTTGACCGCATTCACTTTATTCGCACTGACGAAAAAAAATCTGGTGATACCTACAACGCTTTTTGGGTTTTTGCAAAAAAAGGTCTGCTTAAGTATCACGGCGGTTTTAAAAAAAACTTTTATTTGTTTATGCGGGAAATGGAATTTCGTTTTAACCACAACAGCAACAAAGATTCCAGTCTGTCCTATCTCATTAGTATGCTACAGGGTGATTTAAACAATACAGAAACAGGAGATGACAATGCGCAGGTTTAATCTTGGTTTTTTGCTTTTGGTATTCATTTTTATGTTCAGCCCGGTTTCGAGCTTTGCAGAAAAGGGATTGGCTGTTGATCCAATGGATTGCCTCGGCTGTCATAGCGATAAACTCTCGGCGGCTGATTTCGGGGCTTCACCGCATGGAAAAAATGGTTGCACAAGTTGCCATCTGGAGGGGACAGATCTCCGCAAGCATATGAGCGGCAGTGTAAAGCTTGAGGAGGTTGATTGCTCTCGCTGTCACAAGAAGGAGTTTGCTGAGCATGCCGACAGTATTCATGTGGAGCAAGGGATCACCTGTACTACCTGCCATTCACCGATCCACTCACTTGCCAGCGGGACAAAAGACAAGCAGCTGGTAATTCAGAAGTGCATCGAATGTCACTCCGAATATGAAGAATTTGTCAATTCAGTCCATGGCAAGGCAGCTTCTGCCGGCAACAAGGATGCTGCAGATTGCAGCGACTGCCACGGTCTGCATCAGATAAAGAAGGTACTGGGATCTGAAACCAATGAAGGGCGCATGTTTCACACGTCTGCCTGCATAAAATGCCACGCTGATGAAGAAATGATGGAAAGAAACCATGTCAACCATGCCGCCGTTGAGACCTATCTTGAAAGCTATCATGGCAAGGGATATCGACTCGGCTTCCCCGAACGGACAGCTGGATGCACCGATTGCCATACTGCGCATAACATATTAGCAAAAGATGACGTCGCTTCATCGGTTAACAGTAAGAACCTTGTGAATACCTGTGCAGCCTGCCATGAAAAGGCGACAACTCTCTTTACCAAGTATTATTCTCATGGCAGCCATTCAGACCGTGAGAATTATCCGATCCTTTATTATACATTCATCGCAATGACCGGGCTTTTGATTGGAACGTTCGCCGTTTTCTGGGTTCATACCCTGCTCTGGATGTTCCGTGGTTTTGTTGAGAACAGGGAAAAGCAGACCGCTCTGATGGAGGGCCGGGTCCATCATGTCCCCGGCGGTAATAAACTCTATTATCGCTTCCAGAAAAGGCACATTTTTTTGCATCTAACGGTCATAATAAGCTTTTTGGGGCTCTCGCTGACGGGACTGCCACTCAAGTTTAGCGATCAGATCTGGGCAAAAACGTTTATGTCCTTTTTTGGCGGGGTGCACTATGCGGGCTTGATTCACCGCGGCTGTGCCATCCTTACCTTTTACTATTTCCTTGGCGCGCTGTTTATGAGCATCGATTTCCTGTTTGTGCGCAAGGATCTAAAGGGTAATTTCCTGCAAAGAATGTTCGGACCTGATTCTCTCATGCCAAACTTCCGCGACATCAAGGACGTTACCGGCATGGTTAAATGGTTCTTCTTCAAGGGGGCGAAACCGACTTTTGAGCGGTGGACATACTGGGAAAAGTTTGATTTCATCGCAGTCTTCTGGGGTATGTTTGCTATCGGCGGATCTGGGTTGATGCTCTGGTTCCCCGAGTTCTTCGGTATGTTTTTACCTGGTTGGGCTCTGAATGTTGCAACAATCATCCATTCCGATGAGGCCCTTTTGGCAACAGGCTTTATTTTTACGGTCCACTTCTTTAATACACACGGCAGGCCCGAGAAGTTTCCCATGGACTTTGTAATTTTTAACGGACAGATGTCAAAAGAAGAGTTCATTGAGGAGCGCGGCGACCAGTGGAAAAGACTTGAAGCGCTCGGTGTCACAGAGCAATTTGCGGTGGAAAAACCGAGTGGTGTTTTCTATGATTTTTTCTTCAAAGGATTCGGTTTTGCCGCGGTCTTTACCGGTATTACATTGGTTTTTTTCATGTTATATGCATTTCTCTCGAAATAGCAGCTTGATTGGATAAGTAGCGGGTTCTTTGCGGAGGTGTCGGGGTGCAACCCTTGGCACCTCCGTTTTTTTTCATTCTTAACTGGCTGGTTATGCTCCGCTGCCCGAGAGGGATCTTTCTATAACAATATAGCGAAAAATATATTCTTGCCGATTCAATGGTGCTATTATGTTGCATCTAGCTTTTGCAACAGGAGCCGAAAAAATTTCTCCCCGCAGAATGAAGGGAATCAAAAAGGAAAATCTCCAATGGCAAATAAAATACCGGATCTTTATCTTTCGCTCACCGCTTTCGCCTTGTACATCACTGGTGGCTTCGGCATTTTTGGGGGGATCGCTCTTATTGTTTTTATGAATGGCCAGGACCTGTTCGGATGGGGAGATGCTAAAACTGTCGGCTATCTCCTGATTTGCGTTGGCGTCTGCTTTTCCATCATGGGGGTTCTGTTTATCCGACTGGTCAGGAATCGAACGAACAATCTTCTCAGTCAATGCTCAAAATCCAGTGAATAGCCATAAGGAAATTTAATCTCTTCAAGCATAACCTCACGAAAGCCTGAATATGCAGACCTTTAAGAAAGAAGAAGCAGACTACCTGATGAGTTACCGCAACATCATGGATTCGGTTGCTGACGGCGTTTTCACGGTAGACAAGAATATGATCATAACGACCTATAACCGGGCGGCAGAAGAAATGACGGGTTATTCCCGTGAAGAAGCTATCGGCCGGCCCTGCCATGAGATTTTTCGTACGGATGTCTGTATGGACAGTTGCCCGCTCAAGGAAGCTCTGAAGAAGAATAAGTCGGTTGTAAGTAGGGAAGTTCATATTCTTGACAAACATGGGGCCAGCACCCCGATCTCAGTCAGTGCATCGGTGCTGCAGGACTCGGAGGGAAATATCGTCGGTGGAGTTGAAACTATCCGAAATTTAAAGGAATTTTCTACAATTCTTGACAGCGTAGCGGATGGCGTTTTCACCGTAGATGACAAAATGATTATATTGTCTTTCAATCGGGCTGCTGAAGAGTTGACCGGCTATTCTCATGATGAAGCCATCGGAAGGCATTGTTATGAGGTCTTTCGCTCGGATGCCTGTACTCATGGCTGCCCTGTCAAGGAGGCCGTAGAAACCGGATTGCCGGTTGTGAATCGGGAATTTGAAATTACGGACCGGAAAAATAATAAAAAGCCGATTTCTGTGAGTGCGTCCGTTTTGCTGGACAGTTCAGGGAGACCGCGGGGGGGGGTTGAAACGATCCGGGATCTCTCATTCATCCACATTCTCAAAAATGAATTGCATGATAAATACACTTTTCAAAATCTTATCAGCCGCAACCACTCGATGCGGCGCCTATTTGATGTCATGGCTGATATCGCTGCGAGCGAGGCAACCGTATTCCTTCACGGCGAAAGCGGCACCGGCAAGGAACTTTTTGCCAGAGCAATCCATGACTTAAGTCCCCGTAAAAACGGTCCGCTGGTGATTGTCAACTGCGGTGCCTTGCCGGAAACCCTTCTTGAGGCCGAAATATTCGGGGTTAGAAAGGGAGCTTATACCGGCGCGGGTGAAAACAGGCCGGGTCGGCTTGAATTGTGTAACGGCGGAACGTTTTTCCTCGACGAAATTGGTGATCTGCCGCTGCAGTTGCAGGTGAAGCTGTTGAGAGTTCTGGAAAACAAGGAGTACCAACCGTTGGGTGCAAAAAATCCGTTGAAGGCGGATGTCCGTTTCATCACCGCCACGCACAGAAATCTTGCACAGATGGTTGAAGAGGGTACTTTCCGTCGAGATCTTTATTTCAGAATAAATATTGTAGAGTTAAATATCCCACCGCTCCGTGAGCGGAGGGAAGATATCCCCCTTTTGATAGAGATCGCACTGAAAAAATTCAATTTGTCATATGGAAGAAGAGTTCTAAGAATTTCACCCGAAGTTCTCAAGATCCTGCTTGCCCATGATTTCCCCGGAAATGTTCGGGAATTGTTGAATTTGATCGAACAAGCGGTTATTCTCTGCAAGGGAAGCGAGATCGGGATTGATCTTCTGCCAAAAGGTTTTCTCCTTAAGGCTAACGACAAAGAGAAGCTGCCCCGGCAACGTTCCAGTAAAACTCCAGACGTTAACGTTCTTAGCGAAGTCATTTCCCGACATAAGGGCAACCGGACAGGAGCGGCCCAGGAACTTGGTGTCAACCGGTCAACATTGTGGCGATGGGTTAAAACCACCGGCATTACGGATTTTTAGCGATTAGTTTAACTCCCCGGGTGTTGCAAAAATTTTTCTGGCTCACTTGCCCTGTTTTAACAAGACCATGCTGAGGAAATGGAGTTTACATTGGGAACTTCTCGAAATGACTTGCGCCAGTTGAGTTCACAAATAGATGTTCTCTTTGATTTGGGAAAAAGAGAGGAGGCTGCAGTGCTATTGGAAAGAGCTATTAGCGCTTCAGCAGGAGACACAGTCTACAATCTTTTTTTTCTAGGGGAAGCGGCGGGTTACCTGGAAAAGGACCGAAGAAAACAAAAGGATTATTTACTGCAAGCCTACCAGCTCGAAGAGAATGATCCTTATATAGTCAAAAATTTAGGGGTTTATTATCTTATTAACAAACATGAACGGAAGGCGATCAAGTTATTCGACAAAGCAATTGAGCTCGACTCTAACGATTTTGAATCATTCCGAAATAAAGGTCTGGCCCTTTCAAATCTAGGCAGAGAGAGAAAAGCCATGGAATGGTTTGCCCGGGCCATCACCATGAACCCTTCCGACTATGACTCTATACGACAAACCGGGATTTCCCATTCTAAGCTGGGAAAAGATATGGAAGCAATCGAGTGGTTCAAGAAGGCGCTGCAGGTAAATGAGAATGATTATGATTCCATGAGGCAGATGGGCATATCTCTTGCCATGCTTGGAAAATATGACGCTTCGGTCGAACTTCTCAAGTTGGCACTATCTGTCAATCCTAACGATTTTGAAAGTAAAAGAAATCTCCATCTTGTCTTAAGAAAAATGTCCGGCGAAGGGGAAACTTTCTTCTCCAGAATGCTGAACTATTTCGGCAGAAAACTTGCCTTGGCTTGGAAGTATTTGATTAATAAACTATAAATATTTGTGCCGCAGGGTCATGATCGGACTTTTGTCCTTTGGCCTAATTTTCAAGTGTTAGCTTTAAAAAAGTCGTATCAGTAAGTTTATCAACAGCGGCTGGATGATCTTTTTTGTTCTCAGTCGCCAGGATCTTGTCGAGATTCTGGCTAATATCTGCCAAAGTGTTTCGTAGAAGTCTTCTCGCCTCATCAGGATTTCCCGAATCAAACAGATCATTGATAATACCCATTCTTGAATTGTCTCCGGGTAATTTCATCAAATCTTTACTTTTCGTTGAAAAAGAGAGGGAGATGCTTTCCAGTCCAGTGTAATTACTTTTAGCTTTCATAAAACCCCCTTGACAGCAGCCCAGAGGCAACCGTCAGACAAACTGCTGCAAATCGACCAGATCACAAAAAACTCAATAATGATCAGAATCCCGCTGAGCAAACCTTGATTCTCAGAACACAATAATACTTTAAAATATTTATGAGTTTTCATATCACACCTCCGCTAAGAAGAAGATATCGGGAAAACCCTCAGCAGCAAAAATCTACATGCTCTTGACGAACTGAACTATCGCATTACCAAAACCCGTAACTGACCATGCGACAAAACCACTGATAAAAACAACAATCCCGGCGAAAATAACAATGCTTCCTTTTGCTGTCGTTGTAGCAACCAATCCCGAATAAGAATTTTTTGCTTTCATGATATGATCCCCTTTCACGTCTATTTGCCAAGCATTATGCTTATATATATCAAGAATAGTGCCAACAAAATTTACCACTTGCATAAAATATAAATATAGCAATAACGGATGGTTATGGATTTGAGATAGTGTCAGGGTGATTAGCGTTGTGTGTTACGCGTATTGTGCAACATGCAACAGTAGGGAGTTTGTACGGTGATTTATCTTTGTTTAACAAGCAATTACGTGTTGTTATCGTTCTTTGCAACACTCCAGTTTCCTTCTGCAACGCGACATGGCATGACCCTCCCCCTCTTAATCCTCTGAGATGCTGCTGCGCCACGTAATTGCCCTTGGTGACACTCCAGACCCGTATCGTCGCAGGCCGTCACCAGGAAGCGGGTTGGTGTCGCCTTTGTTACACTTCGGGCCAAGGATGAGAGCTTGAGCCAAATTTTTCGGTGCGTTTTTGCTGAAAAAAGGTAAACTCTCGTCGTAAAGAATGACCGTCACTCTTCTCTGTCAGGAGGTTTTCCGTGGTCTCTGCCGGTCTCGATACCTTGCGTACCCGCCGCACCCTCTCCATACACAATAATGAGTACGATTACTTCAGCATCAGCGCCGCCGAAGACGCCGGGATTGGTGATCTTCGTCTCCTCCCCCTTAGCCTGCGCATCCTGCTGGAGAATTTGTTGCGCTGCGAGGATGGCCGCACTGTCACGGTTGAAGATGTTGCCGCCTTTGCGATCTGGCTGGAGCAGCGCACTTCGGCGCGCGAGATTGCCTTTATGCCGGCGCGCATCCTCATGCAGGACTTTACCGGCGTGCCGGCGATCGTCGATCTCGCGGCACTGCGCGAAGCGGCGGTCAAAGCCGGCGGCGACGCGCAGCGGGTGAATCCGCGCATCCCCGTCGATCTGGTCATTGATCATTCCGTGACGGTGGAGCGGGCCGGCTGCGACGATGCCTTTGCCATCAATGTCCAAGTGGAGATGGAGCGCAACCGCGAGCGCTATACTCTGTTGCGCTGGGCACAGCAATCCTTTGCTAATGTCCGCGTTGTGCCGCCGGGGACCGGAATCTGCCATCAGGTCAATCTCGAATATCTGGCGAAAGTCGTCTGGAGCCGCGACAGTGACGGCCGGCGACTGGCTTATCCCGATACGGTGGTCGGTACTGACAGTCACACGCCAATGGTCAACGGCCTCGGTGTCCTTGCCTGGGGGGTGGGGGGGATTGAAGCGGAAGCGGCGATGCTTGGCCGGCCGATGTCGATGCTGTTGCCGGAAGTGGTTGGCGTCAAGTTGTCGGGTGCCCTACAACCGGGGGTGACGGCGACCGATCTCGTCCTTTATATCACCGAACTGCTACGCAATTTTGGTGTAGTCGGCAAGTTTGTCGAATTTTTCGGCGTTGGTCTCGACCATCTGCCGATTGCCGACCGGGCGACGATCAGCAATATGGCGCCGGAGTACGGCGCCACCTGCGGCTATTTCCCCGTCGACCAGGTGACTCTCAATTATCTGCGTTTTACCGGCCGGGATGAAGAAAATATTACCTTGGTTGAAGCTTACGCCCGGGCGCAGGGGCTGTGGCGTGATGCGGACAGTGTCACCCCCCGCTTTACTGCGACCCTCGAATTCGATCTCGCCAGCGTCGCGCCGACCCTGGCCGGCCCGAAACGGCCGCAGGATCGTGTCGCCCTTTCGGCCCTGACGGCGGCCTTTGACGCGACCTTGCCGCTCCATGAGCAGGGAAAAGAGATGGCGGTTGCCGGGCAGGAACAACCGTTGCGGCAGGGTGATGTCGTCATCGCCGCCATCACTTCCTGCACCAATACCTCCAATCCAGTAGTCATGCTTACCGCCGGCCTCCTCGCCCGCAAAGCCCGCGCCCTCGGATTGCAAAGCCAACCCTGGGTCAAGACCTCGCTGGCACCGGGCTCCAAGGTGGTGAGCGCTTACCTGCGACAATCCGGCTTGCAGGACGATCTCGATGCTCTCGGGTTTCAAACCGTTGGTTATGGCTGTACCACCTGCATTGGCAACTCTGGTCCCCTGGCCGAGCCGATTGCTCAGGCCATACAGGAAGGGATGCTGACGGTCAGTGCTGTCCTTTCCGGTAATCGCAACTTTGAGGGACGCATCCATCCGCAGGTAAAGGCTAACTGGCTCGCTTCTCCGCCGCTGGTTGTGGCCTTTGCCCTCGCCGGCACGGTCCGCATCGATCTGAGCCGCGACCCTCTCGGCGTGAGCCGCTACGGGACCCTCGTCTATCTCCGTGATCTCTGGCCGGATAGCAGCGAAGTGGCCGCCGAGTTGGCGAAGATCACTCCGCAGATGTTTAGCGACGGATATGCCGGGGTCTTTAGCGGTGATAACGAGTGGCAGGGGCTACCGGTCACTTCAAGCTCCCTCTTCCCCTGGGATGGCGACTCCACCTATATCCGCCTCCCCCCCTTTGTCGCTCTGACCGAACCGGCGACGACGATGGCCGGTTTTTCCGGCGCCCGCGTCCTTGCTCTTCTTGGCGACTCGATTACCACCGACCATATCTCCCCGGCCGGGAATATCCGTCCCGACAGTCCGGCCGGCGTCTATCTGCAGAAGCACTGGGTCAAACCGGCCGATTTCAATTCTTACGGCTCGCGGCGCGGCAATCATCAGGTAATGATGCGCGGCACCTTTGCCAATGTCCGTCTCCATAACGAGATGATCAGCGAACGGGAAGGGGGCTTTACCCGCCATCAACCGTCGCAGGAGATGATGACCATCTTCGCTGCTGCCGAGCGCTATGCTCTGGAGAAGGTACCGCTGCTGGTGGTTGCCGGCAAGGAGTACGGATCCGGGTCGAGTCGCGACTGGGCAGCCAAGGGGCCCAAGCTCCTCGGGGTCCGCGCCATCCTCGCCGAGAGTTTTGAACGGATCCACCGCTCCAATCTGGTCGGGATGGGGATCTTCCCGCTGCAGTTTCTTGACGGTGCCAGCCGCAAAAGTCTCGGCCTTGATGGCAGCGAAGAGATCGACCTCCTCCCTGCCGTGTCGATTGGGCCTCGGCAGAAGTTGCTATTGCGGATTCATCGCGCTGATGGCGAGACTTTTGAACTGCCGGTCCTCAGTCGCATCGATACCGCCGATGAGGTCGTTTCATTTACGCAGGAGGGATTGCTCAACGATGTTCTGCGCCGGCTTTTGGTGGAAGATTAGCGGGTTGCGCCGTTTCCGGCAGCATTCAGATTGACATGGCGGGGCGAAAGGCGTAGATTGCCCCCCTTCTGGCGCCGGTCCTGCCGGTTCATTTTCTCTTTTTATCTTTGCGAGGTCCCAGATGAAGATCCTTGTTACTGACGAAATTTCTCAGGAAGGGCTGCAGCCTCTGCTTGATGATCCCCGCATGGAGATCGATATCCGCCTCGGCCTGCCGGTGCCTGAACTCCATCAGCTCATCGGTGGATACGAAGCCCTGATCACCCGTAGCGGCACTCTGGTTAATCCTGCCCTCATCGACCACGGCCGCAAGCTTAAAATCATCGCCCGCGCCGGCGTCGGTATTGACAATGTCGATGTTGATTATGCCAGTCAGAAGGGGATCATCGTCGTCAATGCCCCTTATGGCAATGTCAACTCGGCGGCGGAACATACCATGGCCCTCCTTCTCTCCCTTTGCCGTAATGTGCCGGTGGCCAACACCAGCCTCAAGTCTGGCGAATGGAAGCGTGCCCCCTTTACCGGTTCCGAAGTCAAGGGGAAGACTGTCGGCATCATCGGTCTCGGTAAGGTCGGCGGCCGCGTCGCCACCCGCTGCAAGGCTTTTGAAGCTGAAGTCATCGCTTACGATCCTTACATCGCCGAAAAGCGTGGCGATGATCTTGGCGTCAAACTCGTCAGCCTCGAAGAGATCGTCCGCTATGCTGATATTATCACCGTCCATACGCCGCTCAATGCGGAAACGCGGGGGATGATCAATGCTTCCCACTTCCCGAAAATGAAAGACGGCGTTATTATTATCAACTGCGCCCGCGGCGGGATCATCGAAGAAGAAGCGATGCTGGCGGCCCTCGAATCCGGCAGGATATGCGGTTCGGCCTTTGACGTCTGGAGCGAAGAACCACCGGCGACCGAGACCCTGAAGAAGCTCATCGGCCATCCGAAAATGATCGTTACCCCGCATCTCGGCGCCAATACCTTTGAGGCCCAGAAGAATGTCGCCGTCGATGTCAGCCGCGAGATCGTCAGCTATCTTGACGGCCGGCCGATGGAGAATGCCGTCAATATCCCGCGCTTCGATCCGGATCTCCTCGAACATATGAAGCCCTTCCTCGATCTCATCCAGCAGATGGGTCGTTTTCTGGCGCAGTTGGCCCCGGCCCACGCCGGTAAAGTCACCTTTATCTATAACGGCAAGCTTGCCCGCTACGATTGCGCTCCTCTCACCGTCTGCGGCCTCGCCGCCCTCCTCAATCGCCGCACCGATCAGGATGTCAACATGGTCAATGCCCGCCTTGTTGCTGAAACGATGGGGATTGTCGTCGAGGAGGTGCGGAATACGGAATCGGAATCGTTCTCGAATTTGATTACCCTGGTCATGGAGTCGCCGGAAGGGAAGCGGACGATTTCCGGGACGATGTTCGAGGGGATCGCCAAGATTGTTAAACTCCGCGATTTCCTTACCGACTTCACCCCGGAAGAGCACATGCTGGTCATGCACTATCAGGATCGGCCGGGGATGCTCGGCAAGATCGGCACCATCCTCGGCGAATCGGGAATCAATATCGGCAATATGAATCTGGGGCGGCGCAAGGAGGAAGGAGAAGCAATGGTGGTCTTCTCTATCGACTCGCCTCTTGACGAAGCGACGGTCAAGCGGATCGCGACCGAGGTGGGTGCCCGCTTTATCAAGCAGATCGAGATGTAGTTGGTGAATAAAAAAAGGGGAGCCGGTCGGCTCCCCTTGGTTTGTGACCTGGTGATTTTTTACAGTGCTTTGCGAATCAGCGCATCGAGCTGATTCTTTGGAACGGCGCCGACGACCTGGTCGACAATCTTGCCGTCTTTAAAGAGGATCAGGGTGGGGATGCCGCGCACGCCGTATTTGCCGGGGGTGGCGGGATTATCGTCAACGTTGACCTTGCCGATCTTGATCTTGCCGTCGTACTCCACCGCTAGGGTGTCGATGAGGGGGCCGATCGCTTTGCACGGGGCGCACCAGGTGGCCCAAAAGTCGACGAGGACCGGGGTTGTCGATTTCAGAACTTCGACATCAAAGCTGTCGTCGGTCAATTGAATAACTTTTTCTCCTGCCATCGGTTTTATCTCTCCTTTATTAGGGATAAGGCTGCAATGAATGCCGACTTATGTTGGCACGGCAGCGGGGTAAAAGACAAGCGCTAATCAGTAGTATAATCAAAGCTGCGGAGTTGGCAAGGGAACTTTGCCGCCGTCGTTGAGGAGCCTTGAAGATGCCGAAGAATGAACGCCTGGCCCGCGCCCTGCAGGATCATGTGGCGCTGATTCGTGATGCGGTCGTACCGCAGGAAGCCATTCTCACGGCTTTGTCCGGACGCCTTTGCGAAGCTTTCCAGCGGGAAGGACGACTCTTTATCTGCGGCAGCGGTCCGATGACAGTTGTCGCCGATCTCACCGCCAATCTCTTCCTTTACCGCCTCGGTTTCGAACGGCCGGCGCTGCCGGTGATCTCCCTTTGTCACGATGCCACCCTCCTTTATTCGCTCAGTCGTGACGGGCTGGCGCGCCAGATCTTTTCCCGGCAACTCCGTCCCCTCGCATCAGAGAACGACATCCTTCTGCTCTTTTCCGACCTCCATCCTGATCCGGCCCTCAACGAAGCTCTGCTTACCGCCGAGCGTATCGGTATGACGACAGCAGCCGTGGCGCCCGCCAAGATTGCTTTGGCCGGCGAGGTGCCGCCACAGATCTTTTTCCGATTGGAGAGTTCGAGCCCGGGACGGATTGTCGAAACAGCGGTGGTCTTTGCTCATCTCCTTTGTGAACTGGTGGAGGCTGAGCTCTTTGAGCACTGAGGGCGCCGGTTATCCAATTGTTCTCCGCCTTACCGGTCGCCGCTGCGTTGTTATCGGCGGTGGCGAGGTGGCGCGGCGCAAGGTTTCGGGGCTCATGGCCGCTGGCGCCAGGGTTCAGGTGATTGCGCCGCACCTCCACCCGGAATTGCTGGCGCTGCCGGAGATTGAGCTGACCTGTCGTTCTTTTTTGCCGGACGATCTGCGCGGGGCGTTTCTTGTCTTTGCCGCCACCAATGAGCGCTTCGTCAACGCCGAAGTCGCTGCGGCAGCGCGCCAAAAGGGAGTATTGGTCAATGTCGCCGACGATCCGGAGGGGAGTGATTTTCATCTCCCGGCAACTTTGTCGCGCGGCGACCTGCTGGTCGCGGTCAGCAGTGGCGGCGGCAGTCCGGCCTTTGCCGCCCAACTGCGTGATCAACTGGCAACAGAACTCGGCGCCGAGTGGGAACTTTTCTGTGCCGTGGCTGCGGCGCTCCGGCAAAAGCGATTGACAGACGGGGAAGCAAGCGCATACAATCGCGCGGTTATCAGCGACCTCTTTGCAGCCGATCTCCCTTGTCTCCTTTCTCGCAAGGATGAAACAACAATCAACCGCCTCCTCACGCAGGTGACCGGCTTAAAGATAACTCTGGCCGATCTGGGTATTCACTTCGGGAAAGGGACGACATGAGCATCAACATCCTCCTCTTTAATGTCACTCTGCTCCTCTATCTTATCGCCACCATTCTCTTCCTTGTCGAGGTTTCCGCCCGCCACTTCAAAACCGCCGGCGTTGCCCGCTGGATCCTCTGGGGAGGTTTTGTTTTTCATTGTGCGGCCCTCCTTTTTCGTTTTATCGAGGTCGGGCACACACCGGTCGCCAGTCTCTATGAATCCCTTTCCTTCTTCGCCTGGGCGCTGGTCGGCACCTTTATCCTTTTCGATCTGCGTTATCGTCTGGCGGTTCTCGGCGCCTTTTTCTGCCCGCTGGCGGTGATCCTGATGCTGGTCGGCAGTGCGGTGATCATCGGCGGGGTCGAACCGCAGCAGACCAACCCGATGCTGCAGAGCAAGTGGTTCCCGGTGCACGTCACCTTTGCCTTTCTCGGCCACGCCGTCTTCGGCGTCGCCTTTGCCGCCGGTATCATGTACCTTCTGCAGGAGCGGATGCTCAAGAGCAAACGCTTCTCGGCCCTGTATTACAAGCTCCCCTCCCTCGATGTCCTCGACAGCATCAACTACAAATGCCTCAGTTTCGGTTTTCCGCTCATGACCCTGGGAATTATCTCCGGCGCGGTCTGGGCCAATTCCGCCTGGGGCGGCTACTGGCGCTGGGATCCCAAGGAGACCTGGGCACTGATCACCTGGTTCTGGTACGCGGCGCTGCTACACGGGCGTCTCTCCATCGGCTGGCGCGGCCGCCGTGCCGCCATCTTCGCCATTATCGGCTTTGTTGCCCTCGTTTTCAGCTTTCTGGGAGTTAATCTCCTCCTCGAAGGCGCCCACACCTTCAAATCACTTCGTGGGGACTAAGGGATCAGGAATCGCTACGTTATGAATATTCTTGTTGTTGGATTGAGTCATAAAACGGCCGCGGTGGCAGTGCGGGAACGGGTCGCTTTCGCGCCGACGGCGATGGAGCGCCCTCTCCACGAACTCCTTGCACTGCCGGCGATCAGCGAAGCGATTATCGTCTCGACCTGTAATCGTGTAGAACTTTATGCCACCAGCCGCGAGCCCGAAGCGGCGATCAGCCAGATGCGGCGTTTTTTGACCTCCTACCACAGTCTCGAAGCCGGGAGTCTCGACGAAAACCTTTACGAATATCAAGGGGAGGAAGCGATCCGTCACGTCTTCCGTGTCGCCTCCAGTCTTGATTCGATGGTCATCGGCGAGCCGCAGATCCTCGGCCAGATCAAGACTTCTTACGGTTATGCAGCCGAGTTCAAGACCGCCGGTCTGATCCTCAACCGCTTTCTCCACAAAGCCTTTTCTGTCGCCAAGCGGGTACGGACCGAGACGGCGATTGCCGGCAATGCCGTCTCGGTCGCCTTTGCCGCTGTCGAGCTGGCGCGCAAGATCTTCGGCACCTTAGAGGGGAAGAATGTCCTGTTGATCGGCGCCGGCGAGATGTGCGAACTCGCTGCTCGCCACTTCATCAATAACGGCGTATCCCAGGTCCACGTCACTAACCGCACCTTCGAACGGGCGGTCAAGCTCGCCGAGGAGTTCAAGGGGCGGGCGATCGCCTTCGAAGACTTCCCCGATCATCTCCATCAGATCGATATAGTCCTCACCTCCACCGGCGCTTCGACCTTTATCCTCGGACCGAAGAAGATCGAAGAGGTGATCAAGCAACGGAAGAACAAGCCGATGTTCTTTATCGACATCGCTGTCCCCCGCGACATCGATCCGCGGGTGAATGATGTCGATAACGTTTATCTTTACGATGTCGATGATCTGCAGGGGGTTATTGCCGCCAATCTCAAAGAACGGCATAAAGAGGCGAAGAAGGCGGAAGGGATTATCGAGGAAGAGATTGAATCGTTCGCCCGCTGGTTGGCGACCCTCGATGTCGTGCCGACGATCGTCGCTCTGCGCAGTCGTTTCGAAGAGATCCGTCGCGCCGAGGTCGATAAAACCTTTGGTGCCGCCCTGAAGAATCTTGGCGATAAGGAGCGGCGCTCCGTTGAGGCTTTGACCTCGGCGATCATCAACAAGCTGCTGCACGCACCGATCACCCTCCTCAAGCAGGAGCAGAATGACGACTCGACCGACAGCTCGGTTCATGCTGTCCGCACCCTGTTTAATCTCGAACCGCCGAAGCCCGAGGGAAAACTGGAAGACCTTGATGACTCGGCTGAAAATCCATAACGAAAATTATTCCCCAGCATAAAGGAGCACGATAAAAAGATGGCAAGAAAACTCCTGCGTATCGGTACCCGCGCCAGTCAACTCGCACTCTGGCAGGCCAACTGGGTTCAAGCCGAACTCAACAAGCGTTATCCGGAGATGGAAGTCACTCTGACCAAGATCAAGACGCAAGGGGACAAGATCCTTGATGTGCCGTTGGCGATGGTCGGTGGCAAAGGTCTCTTTGTCAAAGAGATCGAAGAAGCGATGCTGCGCGACGAGATCGATATTGCCGTCCATTCGATGAAGGACGTGCCGACAATCTTTCCGGCCGGGCTCGGGTTGCGCTGTATCACCGAGCGCGAAGATCCCCGTGATATCCTCATTCTTGCCCCCGGCATCACCAGCTTCATGGACCTGCCGCATGGCGCCCGCATCGGCACTTCGTCGTTGCGCCGCAAGTCGCAGCTCCTCCATCTCCGACCTGACTTTGTCATGGTCGATATCCGCGGCAATGTCGAGACGCGCATGCGCAAACTGACCGAGGATGATCTCGGTGCCGTCGTTCTTGCCGCCGCCGGGATGAATCGCCTCGGCTTCGCGAAGCAGATCAGCGAATACCTGTCGACCGACCTGTCGATTCCGGCCATTGGTCAGGGCGCCCTCGGCATCGAGAGCCGGATCGCTGATACCGAGATCAACGAGCTCATCGACTTCTTCAACCATGCGCCGACCGCTTGGGCGGTCAAGGCCGAGCGCGCCTTCCTGCGCCGGCTCGAAGGGGGCTGCCAGGTTCCGATCGGCGCCTTCGGCTCAGTTGACAGCGGAATTCTCACCCTCACCGGTTTCGTTTCTGATGTTGAAGGGACGCAGATGCTGAAAAAAACCGTGACCTGTCCGGTCGAAGCAGCGGAAGCGACCGGTATCTCGCTGGGGGATGATCTTCTCATTCTCGGCGCCGGCAAGATCCTCAACGAGGTCTATCAGCACGAAACTTTTAACGTGAACCGGGAAGATGTCTGATTCTCTGCGAGGAATGAATAACCGTAGGGGCGCAGCATGCTGCGCCCCTACCCGTTTCAACGGATTGCCATCATGAATCCCGGTATCGTTTATCTTATCGGCGCCGGCCCCGGCGATCCGGGATTGATTACCGTGCGTGGGCGCAACTGTCTGCGCCGCGCCGAGGTGATCGTTTACGATTATCTTGCCAATCCAGTATTGCTGTGCGAAGCGCCCCAGGCAAAGAGGATCTACGTCGGCAAAAGCAAGGGTTTGCATCATCTCCCGCAGGAAGAGATTAATACCCTGCTGGTCGAGTTGGCCAGACAGGGGAAGATCGTCGCCCGACTCAAGGGCGGGGATCCTTATGTCTTTGGCCGTGGCGGCGAAGAAGCGCTCTGTCTGGCTCAGGCGGGCATCCCCTTCGAGGTGATCCCCGGCGTCACTGCCGCTTTTGCTGCCGGTGCCTATGCGGGAATTCCCCTGACCCATCGCGATTACACTACCAGTCTCGGCCTCTTTACCGGTCACGAAGATCCCGCCAAGAAACTTTCGACCCTCGACTGGGAAAAGCTCGCCACCGGCGTCGGCACCCTGGTCTTTTATATGGGAATGAGCAATCTTGACACCATCGCCAGGGAGTTGATCGCGCACGGTCGCCCGGCGCTGACCCCGGTGGCGGTAATCCGTTGGGCAACCCTCCCTGCACAGGAGACTCTCGTCGCCCCGCTGAGCGAGATTTCCGCGGTCGTCGCCGCCGCAAACTTCAAGCCACCGGCGATGATCATTGTCGGTGAGGTCGTTGCCCTTCGAGAACAGTTGAGCTGGTTTGATCGCAAGCCGCTCTTCGGTCGCACTATCCTGGTGACGCGGGCAGCGGAGCAGGCCGGTGAATTTTCGATGATACTCCAAGAACTTGGCGCCAAGGTGGTTGAATGTCCGACGATCCGTCTCGATCCGGTCGCTGATCCAGCAGAACTCGATGCGGCGATCTCTGAACTGTCGACCTGTTCCTGGCTGATTCTCACTTCGGGGAATGCCGTCCGTTTCTTCTTTGCCCGCCTGGCGGCGCTGGGGCTCGATGCCCGTGCCATCGGGCGCTGTCGGGTCTGCGCTGTCGGTCCCAGGACCGCCGCTGCTCTCCGCACCTTTGGGATTTATGCCGATCTGGTTCCTCCCGACTACAAGGCAGAAGGGGTAGTCGACGCTCTCGCGCCCCTGCTGGGCAAGGGGGAAAAGATTCTCTTTCCCCGGGTCGACAAGGCCCGGGATGTCATTATCAGCGGACTCACGACCCGCGGTGTTGAGGTGTTGGCGCCGGTTCTTTACTGCAATACTGTCCCGGTTACCCCGCCGGTTGACGCCCTTGCCGCCCTGGAGTCGGGCGGGATCGATGCGATCTGTTTTACTGCCTCCTCTACCGTTGAAAATTTGCACACCATCCTCGGCGCGGCCGAGTTCCATCGTCTGCTGGCGCCGCTGGCGATTGCCTCGATCGGGCCGATTACCAGTCAGCGCTGTGCACAACTCGGCTTGCCGGTGACGGTGGAACCGGCAGAATATACACTGCACGCTTTGGCTGCAGCTTTGGTCAGCTATTACTCCGCATAAGACCACCTTCTCTTTGGAGTCCAATATGATTAAAATCTCTCCCTCGATCCTTTCTGCCGACTTTTCCCGTCTTGGTGAAGAAATCCGCGCCATCGATGTTGGCGGCGCCGACTATATCCATGTCGATGTTATGGATGGCCATTTTGTGCCGAATATTACTATCGGCCCACTGGTGGTCGATGCGGTGCGCAAGATCACGGCTAAACCTCTCGACGTCCATCTGATGATCGAAAATCCTGACCGCTACATCCCCGATTTTGCCAGGGGCGGAGCTGATCTGATCACTGTCCATCAGGAAGCTGTGCCGCACCTGCACCGCACGATTCAACTGATCAAGAGTCTCGGCAAGAAGGCCGGAGTTTCGATCAATCCGGCAACGCCGGTTGCGTCTCTCGACGTTATCCTCGACGACCTCGATCTCGTCCTGCTCATGAGTGTTAATCCCGGTTTCGGCGGCCAGAGTTTTATCCCTGCGACCCTTGCCAAGATTGCCGCTCTGCGCCAGCGCATTGAAGAGCGAGGCCTGTGTGTAGAGATAGAAGTCGATGGCGGCGTCAAGGTTGAGAATATCGGTCGCATTGCCGCTGCCGGGGCTGATGTCTTTGTCGCCGGCAGTGCTGTCTTCTCCACCCCGGATTATGGGCAAACCATATCTCTGCTGCGGCAAAATGCCATAGAAGGGGGAGGGAGATGATCCGCCGCTCGCCGCTCGTTCTGCTCCTGCTCACGATCTTCCTTTCCGGTTGTATGACGAATCTGTTGCGGCCGCCGCGCGATGAGTGGCCGGAGATTGGTCATGAATTTGCCAAGTCACTGCGCTGGGGAGGGCCGATTCTGGCGGCGACCTTCTTTACCGAAAACGCCCGCCCGGCATTTTTGGCTGCTTATGGCGATGATCAGGGGCTGCAGATGACCAACGTTCGTCACGATGCCGGAGGTCCTGCCGTTGGCGATAAGGTACAGGGCGTTCTGACTGTCGAGTATTATCGCTCTCCTTCGGTCTCGGTCAAAAATAACCACATTCCTCTGGAGTGGAGCTGTATCGAAGCTGGGAGATTTCTCCCCTGCCGCTGGCAGATTACGACGTTGCTGCACCGTCTGCCATAAATTAAAAGAAGAAAAAAGTTAGTGAAGGAAATAGGGGAAGATTCAGGATTTTATGGTCTTTTCCTGCGTTTAAGCAGGGAAGTTTCTCCTTGATTTGCGCACCTTCATATGCTATTTAGCTCTCTGCTGTATACAAGAATGGGGCACGTCTGCGCTTAGTGCGCCAGGACGATGTTCCGTCTGTCATCTGTAGCCGGTACGGATGGATGAGTCACTTTTATCCGGACCGGACAGGAGGTTGCTTTGTCTCAGGTTGTTTTTTCCAGTTGGGGTCGCAAGGTTGTCGATCATCGAGTGAGCGGCGGTGATGCCGATCTTGCTTCGCTCAAGCTGAAGTTGAGCGATACTTATCTTGAACAGGGGAAGGTTGGCGCTTTCTTTGGTTGGGACGGGATCATTGTCCTCGATCGCACTACCGACATTGTCGCCATGGCCGCCGAATATATGACGCGGGTGCAGGAGAAGTATTGCTGCGCAAAATGTACCCCGGGTAAACGTGGTACGCGGATTTTGCAGGATACGCTGACGCGGATTGTCAGCGGCCAGGGGCAGGAGGCTGATCTCGGCACCATCGAAGAGGTCGGCGATCTCCTGCAAAGCTGTAAATGTACCCTGTGTATGACTTCGGTCATCCCGGTCCTTGATACGGTCAAGCATTATCGCGCTGATTATCTCGCCTACATTCGCGGTGAGCGGACGTTGCAGCCGGCCAAGGCCTATAAGGAGAAGTTAACCGCTCCTTGTATGGATCGCTGCCCGGCTCATATCGACATCCCCGCTTATATCGAAGAGATCAAAAATTACCGTTTTGACGATTCTCTTGGGGCTATCCGTCGCAACATGCCGATCCCGGCGGTCTGCGGCCGCGTCTGTCCGCACCCCTGCGAAAAGGCCTGTCGCCGCGCCCTTGTCGACGAACCGGTCAGTATCATGGTCCTCAAGCGGGTCGCTGCCGACCACGAATGGATGCATCACAAACAGCCGCCGATGGTTGCCAAGGCGCCAACCGGCAAGAAGGTGATTGTCGTCGGCGCCGGCCCTGCCGGCCTCACCTGCGCTTTCTATCTTGCCCTCGAAGGGCACAAGGTCAAGATTATCGACATGCTCGGCGAGCCGGGCGGCACTGTGGCGGTCGGTATCCCGGACTACCGGATGCCGCGTCATCTGCTGCGCCGCGATGCCGAGATTATTGCCAGTCTCGGTGTTGAGGTCGAATACGGCGTCAAGCTTGGTCGTGATGTCTCCCTCAAGCAGTTAAAAGAAGAATATGATGCGGTCTTCCTCGGCACCGGCGCCTTCAAGTCTAAACCGATGGGTGTCGAAGGCGAAGATGCCGGCTACGAAGGCTTCTCCCCCGGCGGTATCCACTACCTGCGGGCCGTCGCCCTGGGTGAGCCGATTGTCACTCCGAAGCGTGTTATCGTTGTCGGCGGCGGGAATACAGCTATTGACTGCGTCCGCGTTGCCCTGCGTGAAGGGTGTGAAGATTCGATCCTCGTTTACCGCCGCACCCGCAAGGAGATGCCGGCCGAACCGTATGAGGTCGATGATGCCGAGGAGGAGAACGTCCAGTTTGAATTCCTGCGTAATCCGACCCGCCTGATCGCTGAAAACAACAAGGTTGTCGGCGTTGAGGTGGTGGTCATGGCTCTCGGTGAACCGGATGCGTCCGGCCGTCGCAGTCCGAAGCCGGTCCCCGGCAGCGAATATGTTATCCCCTGCGATCTTGTCATCCCCGCCATCGGTCAGGATCCCGATCTCGATTATCTCGGGCCGGAAGATTTCGGCATCAAGATGACGAAGTGGAGCAGTATCGTTACCAAAGGCGGCACGATGATGACCGACTGCGCCGGGGTCTTTGCCGGCGGTGACTGCGAGTACGGTGCCATGACTGTCGTCGTTGCCGTCGGACACGGACGTCGCGCCGCCCGCGCCATGCATCGTTACCTCTCCGAAGGGAAAGCTTATCTCGACGACGAGGATGCCATGGAGGATATCGTCAACAACTTTGGCGCCTTCGATCCGAACGAAAATGTCGGGATTATCGGCCACCTGCACCGCGAACATCAGCCGAAGATCAATGGCGCCGAACGGGCGAAGAATTACGATGAGCTCGAACTCGCCATGCCGGAAAGCCAG
Organism: Deltaproteobacteria bacterium HGW-Deltaproteobacteria-4; assembly: GCA_002841765.1. Taxonomy (NCBI): domain Bacteria; class Deltaproteobacteria; species Deltaproteobacteria bacterium HGW-Deltaproteobacteria-4. Next base: position 122,569 of record PHAV01000005.1, read on the forward strand.
GCGGTGCGCGAAGCCGAGCGCTGTCTGCGTTGCTATCGCGTCGGAATGGTGGCGGTCGCCTGAGATCGCCCTGCCGGATGCCGGCCTTGACCGGAACAAAATCCTTTGTTGAATTATTGCTTAAAGACGAGAGAGCCGATTCATGATCACTCTGAAGATTAACGGACAGACGGTCCAGATCGAAAAGGACGCCACCATCCTCGCGGCGGCCGAGAAGACCGGCATTCGCATCCCCACCTTGTGCTATCTCAAGAAGGTCTCACCCACCGGCGCCTGCCGCATCTGTGTGGTCGATGTCAAAGGCGCCGAGAAGCCGATGGCCTCGTGCCATACTCCGGCGGAAGAAGGGATGGAGGTCACCACCGAGTCGCCGCGCCTGAGTAAAATCCGCAAACAGGTGATCGAACTCCTCCTCGTCAATCATCCCCTCGACTGTCCGGTCTGCGATGCTGCCGGCGAGTGCGAGCTGCAGAATATCTGTTATGAGCACGACGTTACGACTCAGCCCTTTGTTGCCGAGGATGTCAACGCCGATGCAATCACCGGCTGGCCGCTCATTGAGCAGGTTCCCAACCGCTGCGTGATGTGCGAAAAGTGTGTCAAGGTTTGTCACGAAGTCATCGGGGCCGATGCCCTTTGTGTCAATCTCAAGGGGGATCGCGCCTTTATCGACAAGAACCTCGCCAAGTGCGAATTTTGCGGCAACTGCGTTCAAGTCTGTCCGACCGGGACGATGATTTCCAAACCCTTCAAATTTCAGGCGCGCGGCTGGGAGCTGAGCAAGGTGCCGAGCACCTGCACCAGCTGTGGCAGTCAGTGTCAGATCGAACTCAACGTCAAGAATAACCGTCTCTTCCGGGTGACCTCAACGGACGGAGTGACCTGCAACGACGGAAATCTCTGCTTTAACGGCTTCTTTGGTAGTGATTATGTCCATTCGCCGTTGCGCCTGACCGCGCCGTTGCTTAAAAGTGGCAACCGGCAGCGTCGCGTCGATTGGGACGAAGCCTTGAACGCTGCTGCCACCGCACTGCAAAGCGGCAAGGTCGCCGGTATTGCCGGTAATCGTCTGACCAATGAAGAGGCTTTCCTTTTTCAGCACCTCTTCCATCAAGGACTAGGCTGCAACGATTTCGACAGCGAGTCCAGGTTCGGGATCCAGCGGGCCTATGATCTTCTGCAAACCCACTTTGGGATGCAGGGCGGGACGTTTGGTCTCGATCGCATCGCTGCGGCGTCGGCGGTCCTGGTCATCGGCGCCGATCCGACGGCCGAAGCGCCGGCTGTCGACTGGCTGACCCAGCAGGCCTGTCGCAAAAATGACGGAAAGATGGTCGTCGTCAATGCCCGCACAATTAAGCTCAGCCAGTACGCCAACGTACCGATGACCTGTCGTCCTGGCAGCGAAGGGATCGTCGCCGGCGCTCTCGCTCGCTTGATCCTTGATCAGGGGCTGGCGGATAGTGGCTGGCTCGCCGCCAAGGTTGCGAACCTTGCTGAACTCCGCGCTGCTTTGGCCGGCGTCAACATCGATCAGGCGGCTGCAGCCTGCGGCGTCAGCCGTGCCCTCCTGGAAGAAGCCGCCGAACTTCTCGGGCGCGCCCCTTCCGTTGCCATTGTCTTTGGCGGCGACATCTACCGCGAGTCGCAGTTTGCCGGGACGATCGGTGCCATTCTCAACTTAGCGCTGATCAGTGGTGCCCTGCAGGGTGAAAGTGGCGGTCTCTATCCGATCGGCGCCGGTGCCAACAGCCAGGGGTTGCTGAAGATGGGGGTGGCGAGTGATCTCTTCCCCGGCGGGCAGAAGGCACCGACTTCGGGACGCGACCTCGGCGAGATCTTGGTTGCCATTGAAACCGGAGAAGTGCGCACTCTCTTTGTTACTGGCGCGAACCCCTTGGCCTTTCCAGAGAGCGGGCGTTGGCAAAAAGCTCTGGCTCAACTCGACTCCTTGATTGTGCAGGATTGCCTTGCCTCGGAATTGACTGATATGGCGCAGATTGTCCTCCCCGGCGCCTCCTTTGTCGAGAAGAGCGGTACTGTCACCTCCTCGGCCCACAAGATCAGTACTTTAGCTGCGGCGATTGCCCCTGTTGGCTCCGCTCGCCCCGATCAACAAATTCTCGGTGATCTCCTTGCCCGGATCGCTCCGGCTGCCGTCCTCGATCCTGTCCAGTTGGCAGCGGAAGTTGCCCGTTGCAGCGTTCTTTCCGCGTTGCCCTCGACTTTGCGGGCGGCGCCAATGCCGCTCGCCGAGCCGCTGCCATCTCCAGTCCTCCTTGCCGGTAAAGATCTTTATTATGCGGCGGCGACCAACAGTGCCTCAGCGGCGAGTCATGTCGTCGTTCCCGGCGGCTACATTGCCCTTAATCCGACTGATGCCGCGGGACTTGGCGTCAAGGCCGGCGAAAAGCTCAAAATCACTTCAAAACAGGGGATTCTCGAAGGATCGGTACATCTCCTGGCTACGGTCCCGGCCGGTGTCTGTTTCGTCCCTTACAATTGTGCGGATGTCAATGTGCAGGCGATTCTTCCCTCTTTTGGCTCCAACACTGAAACGGTCACGCTCAGCAAGGCTTGAACATTGTTATTTTAGAAATTTCTATAAAATTCTACACTTTCAAAAAAAGCCGCCGCCTTGAGATCAATCGAGGCGGCGGCTTTTTTTGTGGCAGAACGTTCAGTATGAGATTGCCTTCGTCCGTAGAATCACCGGTTCCTCGACCAGCAGAGCCTTAAATGGATCAGATATGATTTGATGAGCCGAGACGACTCGTCCCCCCCGAGCACAGTGACGGGGAGGACGAGAAGGTGAGCAGCAGAGTGAGAAAGCGGATGAAGCTAGCCGCGCAGCAGTTGGCGGGCCTTTTCGACGATGTTGGCGCTGGTGAAACCGAAGCGGCGCAGGACTTCATCGCCGGGGGCGGATTCGCCGAAGTGATCGACGCCGATGCTGAGGCCGCTGTCGCCGACATAGCGGCTCCAGCCGAAGGTGCAGCCGGCTTCGATAGAGATACGTTTCTTTACGGTCGGCGGCAGGACGCTGGCGCGGTATTCCGCGCTCTGCGCTTCGAAGCGTTCCCAGGAGGGCATGCTGACGAGGCGGGCGGCAACGCCGGATGCGGTCAGCTCCTTCCAGGCATCGTGGGCCTGATGGAGTTCGGCACCGGTGGCGATGAGGATGATCTCCGGCCGGCCGTTGGCGGCATCGGCGAGGATGTAGGCGCCCTGCTGCACTCCGCTCGCCGGGGCGAGGACGGAGCGGTCGAGGATCGGCAGGTTCTGCCGGCTCATCAGCAGGATGACGGGTCCGTCGTTGCGGGTCATGGCGATCTTCCAGGCTTCGACTGCTTCGGTGGCATCGGCCGGGCGGAGGATGACAAGATTCGGCATGGCGCGCAGGCTGGCGAGCTGTTCGATCGGCTGATGCGTCGGGCCGTCTTCGCCGACCGCGACCGAATCGTGGGTGAAGATATAGGTGCCGCGCAGCTTGCTCAGGGCAGCGACGCGGATCGAGGGACGCAGGTAGTCTGAGAAGACAAAGAAGGTCGAGCAGAAAGGGAGAAGTCCGCCGTGCGCGGCAAGGCCGTTGGTGATCGCCCCCATGGCATGTTCACGCACCCCGAAAGCGATGTTGGCACCGTGGTAGCCCCAGCCGCCCTTTTCTGCCCCCTGCAGGCCGGCGACTTCCATGAGGGGCGACTGGAAGTTTCCTTTCCCCTTGAGGTTGGTCTTGGTCGAAGGATCGAGGTCGGCGGAGCCGCCGATGAGATTATGGACGCTGGCCGCGATGGCGTTCTCGATCTCACCGCTGGCAGCGCGGGTGGCGATGGTTTTGCCGGGGAGATAGGTCGGCAGGGCGGCGTCCCAGCCGGCCGGGAGCTGGCCGCCAAGGAAGAGATCCCATTCCGCTTTCTGTTCCGGATATGCATTGCCGTAGTCGGCGAGGAGCTTTTCCCAGGCGGACTGACTGGCTGCGCCAGCATCAACACTGGCGCGGTAAATCTCCAAAGCTTCGGTCGGGACGGTGAAGGGTTCGGTCGCTGTCCAGCCGAGGTTGAGTTTGGTCTTGCCGACTTCGTCGGCACCCAAGGGAGAGCCGTGCGCATCGCAGCTGTCCTGGCGGTTGGGGCTGCCGAAGCCGATGTGGGTGGTGACGACGATCAGCGTCGGTCGGTCGGTCTCGGCCTTCCCTGCTACGATGGCGGCGTCGATGGCACTGGCGTCGTGGCCGTCGGCAACAGCGAGAACCTGCCAGCCGCATGCGACAAACTTGGCGGCGATATCTTCGGTAAAGGAGAGGCGGGTGTCGGCGGCGAGGGAGATGCCGTTGCTGTCATAAAGGCAGATCAGCTTGCCGAGACGGAGATGACCGGCCAGGGAGATCGCCTCGGTCGAGATTCCTTCCATCAGATCACCGTCGCCGACCAGGGTGTAGGTGGTGTGATCGACGATCGGGAAGTTGTCGCGGTTGAAACGGGCGGCGAGGTAGCGTTCGCCGATCGCCATACCGACGGCATTGGCAATCCCCTGCCCGAGGGGCCCGGTGGTGACTTCGACGCCGGCGGTCATGTGACTTTCAGGGTGACCGGGGGTGCGACTCCCCCAGGAGCGGAAAGCTTTGAGGTCGTCGAGGCTGAGATTGTAGCCGGTGAGATGGAGGAGCGCATAAAGTAGGGAGGAACCGTGTCCGGCGGAGAGAACAAAGCGGTCGCGATCCGGCCAGGTCGGGTCAGCCGGGTTATGGCGGAGGTGGCGGGTCCAAAGGGCGTAAGCCATGTCGGCGGCGCCCATCGGCAGGCCGGGGTGACCGGAGTTGGCTTTCTCGACCATGTCAACAGCGAGCAAACGCAGGGTATCAGCACACAATTTATCTTGTTGTTTCGAAGGGATAGCAGTCACGGAAGGGGCTCCTTGAAAAGATTAAGCCTTAAGCGGCGCGTCATTGTAGCGCGAAAGCCCGGCAAGACAAAGATATTTCGTTGCAGAATCAAGCTTTTTGGCAACGATCATCACGTCCATTATGGCGCTTGATGGATTGCTCTGTCTTTCTGTAAGCCCGCGTTTTTTCGAGTGTTGACTTGACTTTTCTGGATTTGACTGGTATCTTCTTTAGGTTGCATGGAGGTACAAATGTATAAAATTGGTGAAATGGCCGTTTATCCGGCCCAAGGGGTAGGAATCGTCGAGTCGATCGAAGCCAAAGACTTTGGCGGCGAGACCCACGATTTTTACATTCTGCGCATTGTCGACACCGACACGACGATTATGGTTCCGACCAAGAATGCCCACAATGTCGGTCTGCGCCGACTGGTGGGGGACGACGAGATTCGTGATGTCTTCTCGCTCCTTGGTAAACCGCTGGAGATCCGCCCGGTCCTGACTTCGTGGAGTCGGCGGCAGCGGGAGTATCAGGACAAGATCAAGACCGGCGACATCTTTGGCGTGGCCGAAGTGTTACGGGAACTCTGCCTGATTCGCGGCGCCAAGGAACTCTCCTACGGGGAGAAGAAGGTGCTGGAGCACGCCCGCCGTCTGCTGGTCAAGGAGATTGCCCTGTCGCAGGGGTCGGCGGAAGATCTCGTCGCCGCCCGTGTCGACGGCACCTACATGTAAAAGTCAACGGGGCCGCAGTTACAATCGCATGAAAAAGACCGCTGCTATAGCGGTCTTTTCATTAAAATCCCCCGTCAGCCCCTCGCGAGAATCTATGGCCAACGTTGCCATCATCCCTGCCGCCGGCACCGGCAGCCGCATGCAGGCCGGCATCAACAAACAGTATCTTCTGCTCGCCGGTCGCCCCATCCTGTTTCATACCCTCGCTCTCTTTGCTGCTCACCCCCGTATCGACCGGATCTGCATTGTTGTCCCGAGCGAGGAGATAAACTACTGTCGCAGCGAAATCGTCGCGCTGTACGGGCTGGAAAAGGTCAGTGCCATCATCGCCGGTGGTCCCTCCCGTCAGGATTCTGTTGCTAACGGTCTTCTCGGCTGCAACGCCGAGGTCGATGACCTCGTAGTTATCCACGACGGCGCCCGCCCCTTGTTGCGCGCCACCGACCTTGACGCTCTCCTCAATGCTGCCGCCAAAAGTGGCGCAGCGGTTTTGGGTGTGCCGGTCAAGGATACAATCAAACAGGTACAGGAGGGCGTCATCGTCGCCACTCCGGAGCGCAGCTCTCTCTGGCAGGTGCAGACGCCGCAGGTCTTTCGCTACGGGCTCCTCCTTGCCGCTTACGGCCAGGCGCGCGCCGACGGCTTTACCGGCACCGATGACGCGATGCTCGTTGAACGCTTGCAATATCCGGTAACCATGGTGCCGGGGAGTTACCGCAATATCAAGATTACCACCCCCGAAGATCTGTCCATCGCCAGTGCCTTTCTCGCCACCCAAGGAGCCTCGTCATGATCCGCATCGGTCACGGTTACGATGTTCATACCCTGGTCAAGGAGCGTGCCTTGATCCTCGGCGGCGTGACCATTCCCTATCCCCTCGGCCTCCTTGGCCATTCCGATGCCGACGTCCTTGTTCATGCTCTCTGTGATGCCTTGCTTGGCGCCATTGGCGCCGGCGATATCGGCAAACACTTTCCCGACAACGATGTCAGCTTGAAGGGGATCGACAGCTTTAAACTGCTGGCGACGGTGCTGGAGAAGGTAACGCAGCGCGGCTATCGTCTCGGCAATCTCGATGCAACGATCATTGCCCAGCAGCCCAAGCTCGCTCCCTTCATCCCGCAAATGCGCGAGAAGCTCGCTCTTGCTTGTGCGTGCAGCATCGAACAGGTCAACGTCAAGGCGACGACGACCGAAGGGCTCGGTTTTGAAGGGCGCTGCGAAGGGATCTCCGCCCACGCCGTCGTCCTGCTGATCGCTGCCGGCGTTCCGACCTGAGCTAATTCCCCTTCCCCCGCTTCTTTCTGGAATTTCCTCCGCAAATAAGCTAAGGTCGATGCCCTACGGAGCTGATACTCCCTTAGCTTTTCTCAGGAGGCACCCATGTCCAGCACTTTCGGCACCCTCTTTCGTTGTACCACCTTTGGGGAATCGCATGGCGACGGCGTCGGCGTCGTCGTCGACGGCTGTCCCTCCCTCCTCCCGCTTTGTGCGGCCGAGATCCAGAGTCAGCTCGACCGGCGGCGTCCCGGACAGAGTGCGGTGGCGACGCCGCGCGCTGAAGCCGATCAGGTGCGCATCCTTTCCGGCGTCGAAGGGGGATTGACCCTCGGTTCACCCATCGCCCTGCTGGTCGAGAACAGCAGCCAGCGCCCTGGTGATTACGGCGCCATGAGTCAGATTCCGCGGCCGTCCCATGCCGATTATACCTACCAGATGAAGTACGGCCTGCGCTCCGCCAGTGGCGGCGGCCGCGCCAGCGCCCGCGAGACGATCGGCCGCGTCGCTGCCGGTGCCATTGCCGAACTCTTTTTGCAGCGCAGCCACGGCATCGAGATTGTCGCCTGGGTGAGTAGTGTCGGCCCGATCGATGCCCCGGTTGTTGATCCGCTCACCATTCAACGCGAACTCGTCGACCGCACCATCGTCCGCTGTCCACATGGGCCGACAGCGCAGAACATGGAGGAGGAAATCCTCGCTGCCCGCGGCGAGCACGATTCGGTCGGCGGCGTCATCTCCTGTGTCTGTCGCAATGTGCCGGCCGGTCTCGGCGAGCCGGTCTTCGGCAAGCTGGGCGCCCTCTTGGCGCAGGCGATGCTCTCACTCCCCGCCGCCAAGGGCTTCGAGATCGGCTCCGGCTTTGCCGGCAGCCGCATGCGCGGTTCGGTTCACAACGATCCCTTTGTGCGCAAGGGAGATCGTCTCGGCACCAGCAGCAACCACAGCGGCGGGGTGCAGGGGGGGATCAGCAACGGCGAGCCGATCCTCTTCCGGGTTGCCTTCAAGCCGGTGCCGACCATCGGCCGGGAACAGGCGACCGTCGACTTTAGCGGCGAGCCGACCCTCCTCGCCGCCAAGGGCCGACACGACCCCTGCGTCGTCCCCCGTGCCGTGCCGATCGTCGAAGCGATGGCGGCGCTGGTCCTTGCCGACCTGACGCTACTGCAGCGGCGGATGGGCTGAGATGAAGAATAGCGAGCACCCCTTTACCACTCTTACTCCCGAGCGGGTCATGGATGCGGTGGAGAGCTGCGGTTATCGCTGCGATTGCCGCACCTTTGCCCTCAACAGCTATGAAAATCGTGTCTACCAGGTTGGCATCGATGACGGCGCACCGCTCATCGCCAAATTCTATCGCCCCGAGCGCTGGAGTGTCGCTCAGATCCAGGAAGAGCACCGTTTTACCCTCGAACTTGCCAGCCATGAACTTCCGGTCGTCGCTCCCCTCTGCGGCGAGGATGACGTCACTCTCCACCGCTTTGCCGGTTTCCACTTTGCCCTTTATCGCCGCGAAGGCGGCCACGCCCCGGAGTTCGATGACCCCGAGCAGCTCCTCAGCCTCGGCCGCTGTCTCGGCCGCATCCACCGTATCGGTGCGGTTCGCCCCTTCCGCCATCGCCCGCCCCTCGACCGCGCCACCTTCGGGGTGCAGAGCGTCGACCTCCTGCGCGAGCGTTTTGTCCCGCCCGAATATCTCGCTAATTACACCGCCGTCAGCAGTGACCTCCTTGCCGCCATCGATACCCACTTTGCCGCGGCCGGCGAAGTGGCGCTGATCCGTACGCACGGCGACTGCCACAGCGGCAACATCCTCTGGCGGGGGAACGGCCCGCACTTTGTCGACTTCGACGATGCGCGTATGGCGCCGGCCGTGCAGGATCTGTGGATGATGCTCTCCGGTGATGATGAAGCCAGGCGCGGACAGATCGAAATTCTCCTGGCCGGTTATGACGAGTTCCACGACTTCGACCGCCGTGAACTGCGCCTGATCGAAGCGCTGCGCGCCCTGCGTATGCTCCATTACTGCGCTTGGCTGGCGAACCGATGGAGCGACCCGATCTTCCCTGCGACCTTTAGCTGGTTTAATACCTCGCGCTACTGGGAAGGCCATATCCATGAACTGCGCGAACAACTGGCGCAGATGCAGGAACCTTTTTTAGAGCTGTAACGAATCCGTCGGGAGTTGGTCCATGCATAATTTTGTCCTTCTCATCGCCTGCTTCCTTATCGGCATCGGCCTGCGCCAGACCGGACGCTTTCCCGAGTCGGCCGCAGCCACCCTCAACGCCTTTATCATTCATGTTTCGCTGCCGGCAATCACCCTCCTGCACATTCACAAACTCAAACTCGATCCGGCCCTGATCTATTCGGCCCTGATGCCGTGGCTGCTCTTTGCTGCGGCCATCCCCTTCTTCTGGGGGGTGGGGAAGTTACTTCGCCTCGATAAAGCCAGCATCGGCGTTCTCATCCTCGTCGGCGGCCTCGGAAATACCTCCTTTGTCGGCCTGCCGATGATCGAAGCTTACTACGGTAAAGAGTTTCTTCCGGTCGGTCTGATTGTCGATCAGTTCGGCTCCTTTCTCGTCCTCTCCACCCTCGGTATCGCCGTCGCGACCTACTGCTCGTCCGGTGCAGTCTCGGCGGGGATGATGCTGCGCAAAATCCTCCTCTTCCCCCCTTTCCAAGCGTTGGTCATCGCCTTTCTTCTCCGTCCCGTCCCCTACCCGGAATGGCTGATCATCGTGCTGCAGCGCCTTGGCGATACCCTGACACCCCTGGCCCTCGCCTCGGTCGGATTTCAGCTTCGTTTTGCCGGCATCGGCGGCGAACTCAAGGCGCTGAGCACCGGCCTTTTGTACAAACTCCTCCTCGGGCCGGCGTTGATGTTCCTTCTCTTTGTCCTCCTCCTCGGCGGCAGCGGCACCACACTGCAAGTGACGATCTTCGAAGCGGCGATGGCACCGATGATCTCCGCCGGCATCATCGCCAACGATCATCAGCTCAATCCGCGCTTGACCAACCTCATGATCGGCATCGGTATTCCCCTCTCTTTTCTCACTCTCGCCCTTTGGCATTGGCTGCTGCGCGGTATTTGAATATAGATTGCTGACAGTGGCAGGACTATAACGACAAAAGGCACCCCATAGAGGATGCCTTTTGTCGTTATTTTCTGTGAAGCAAGTGCTCAGGGGCGCGGGCAAGCCAGATGCGCCGGTACGATCTCGCAGGTGGGGTTGACGTAGCGCACTTCGCAGTCGAGTTCAAAGCCGATGGCTTTGCGGACCTCGGCGCGGATGGCAGTGATCAGGGTCAGGACATCGTCGGCAGTGGCGCCACCGCGGTTGACGATAAAGTTGGCATGCCGCAGAGAGACTTCCGCTCCGCCAACCCGCCGCCCTTTGAGGCCGCGCTCTTCGATGATACGACCGGGCGGCCCGACGCTGGCATGCATGGCGGCGCTGCTGAGAAAGACCGAACCGCAGTTGGGGAGACGTAAAGGAAACTTCTGCCGCCGCTCGCGCAGATCGGCAAGCATGGCCTGACGGATAACGCGGCGATCGCCGCGGGGGCAGGCGAGGTCCACTCTGACGACGACTCCACCGTTTCCCTGCAAAGCGCTGTGGCGGTAGGAAAAGTCGCAGGCTGTTGCGCTCAATTCTTGAATCTCCCCTTCCGGAGTGACGAGGGTGACGCGCTCGACCAGATCACCGATACATTGGCGATGGCTGCCGCCGTTCATCAGAACCAGTCCGCCGACGGTGCCGGGGATACCGATAATATGTTCCAGTCCGGTCAATCCGGCCTGTTGGGCTTTGCGGGCGAGGCCGGGGATCCAGACCCCCGCCTCGGCTCTTATCCGTTCTTCTTCGATTTGCAGACTGGAAAAGTGCTGGCCAAGGCGCAGGACGATGCCGCGTACGCCGGCGTCGCTGAAGAGGAGATTGCTCCCTTGACCGATGACGACGCAGGGAAGGGCGTGTTGGTAGGCAAAGCGGCGAAGGCGCTGAATCTGGGCGATATTTTGCGGTTCGACCAGGAGATCGGCGGGGCCGCCGATGCGCCAGGTGCAGTAATTCCTCAGAGGGGCGGCAAAGGTACAGAGACCAACATCGAGTCGGGAGAGTTCTGTCAGGAGGGAGAGTCGGGCGGCGTTGGTCATGGGCAGGCTGCCATTATTAACAAGAAAAGGGGCGTCGTTTGCAGACGCCCCTTTTCCAGGTTCAGTGTGTGGCGGTTAGGCCGGGAGAATTTCGATGAGCTCGATGTCGAAGGTCAAATCTTCGCCGGCCAAGGGGTGATTGGCGTCAAAGGTGATGGTCTTCTCGTCGGCATCGATCACGACAACTTCCATGCTTTCGTCATTTTCGTCGGTGAGGACGAGTTCGGCACCGATCTCGGGAATGAGATCGCTCGGCAGTTCGCTGCGCTCGATGACCATGACCCGCTCTTCGTCGTATTCGCCAAAAGCGTCGACAGCCGGAATGACGATGGTTTTGGTCTCGCCCGGCGACATGCCGATCAGACCTTCTTCAATCAGTTCAAAGAAGTCGCCTTCGCCGATCGTTAGTTCCATCGGGCCGACTTCCGAATCGCAACCACAATCGTCGCCCGCATCCGAGCAGCAGCTGCTATCTTCGCAGCTCGAATCATCGCAGCCGCAGCCATCGTCATCACATTCGCCGGGGCGGGTCGAATCGATGATGGTGCCGTCTTCCAGTTTGCCGGTGAAATCGATTCTGACGCGATCCCCTTTTTTTACCTGTGCCATATGAATCCCTTTCTTCTTAACGTATGTGGTGGAATTGATCGTTTAGGATACGGCATGAACGCGCGTTGCGTCTACAGAAAAGCCGGTGGAACAAAGAAAAATAATTTAGCGAAGGAGGTATCTGTTTATCTAATTTGACAAAGCGTACAGGAGTCGACTAATTTGCCGCACTATGGATTTTACCAATCTCGACCCCGCGACCGGCTATCTGGCCCTCTTCGCCCTGAGTTTTACCGCCGCAACCCTCCTCCCTCTCGGTTCGGAATGGCTGCTGGCGGCGTTGCTCCTCAAGGGGGGCGAGCCGGTTGTGCTTGTCTCTATTGCCACCCTCGGCAACCTGCTCGGGGCGGTGACGACCTGGCTGATCGGGCGTTATGGCGGCGATTTTCTCATCCGGCGCTGTCTGCGCATCGATGCCGAAACGCAGAGAAGAGCCGAGGAGCGTTATGGCCGCTATGGCATCTGGTCGCTGTTGTTCTCCTGGGTGCCGCTGATCGGCGATCCTCTTTGTCTTATCGCCGGGATTTTTCGTGTACGTCTGACCCTCTTCATCCCTCTGGTCGGCGCCGGCAAACTCGGACGCTATGGCCTGCTCGCCTGGGCGGTCGTTGCGGGGGTGAATTGAAATGCTAGTGAGTGAGGCACAATGTCTTTGATCTATGACCCGATCTTCCTTCTGCTGTTGATCATCGTCCTTGGCGAGCTCCTTGGCAAGGTGCGCATTGCCGGCTTTGTCATCGGTCCGGCGGCGACGATCTTCGTTGCCCTTGCTTTCGGCCACTTTGGTATTCTCCTTCCCGAGGGGATCCGCAATATCGGCCTTGCCATGTTCATTTACGCAGTCGCCCTGCAGTCGGCCCCGGGGTTCATCAACTCCTTTCGTCATCACGGTCTGGCGATGGCCCTCTGCGTTCTCGCCGTTGCCGCCACCGGCGCCCTCACTGCTTACGGCGCATCGCTCCTCTTCGATTTTGATCCCGGCACCGTCGCCGGCTTGATGGCCGGGAGCATGACCAGCACTCCGGCCCTGGCTGCCGCCGTCGATCTCCTCGGCCCCGGCGCTGCCACTGCCGCTTACGGGGTCACCTACGGCTTCGGTGTACTTGGCGTTGCCCTCTTTGTCCAACTCCTCCCCCGTCTGAGCAAGCGAGCGATCAAAGAGGAGGAAGCCAGCCTCAAGGCCGAACTTGATCGGGACAATCCGCCGATCAGCTCCATCCACCTTGAAATCACCAACCCCGGGATTGCCGGCCGCCGCGTCGACTCCCTCAAGCTGCAGGCGATTGCGCCGGTGACGATTACCCGCCTTCTGACCCAGGGGGCGAGCGAACCGGTGCTGGTGCGGGGAGGGACGATCTTTAGCCTTGGCGACCGCATCCGGGTGGCTGGTCGGCCCGATGATCTGGCGCGCATCTCCCCCTTTCTCGGTCACCCGATCGAAAAGGAGATCGCCTTTGATCGTGTCCTGTCGAAGAAGAGCATCGTCGTTTCACGCCGTAAAATCGTCGGTAAGACTCTGGGCTTCTTTAATGTCCGGGAAGTCTTCAATGTGCAGATCACCCGGGTCACCCGTAACGGTATCGATCTTCCGCCGGCGATCGATCTGCGCCTCCATCTTGGCGATGTTCTCCATGCAGTCGGCGACGAGCGGTCGCTGGAGAATGTCACCCGTATCATCGGCAACGATGTCAAGGCGACCTACGAGATCGGTATGCTGCCGATCCTGATGGGTCTTCTGGTCGGCTTTGCTCTCAGTCGCATTACCCTGCCGCTCCCCTTTTTCGGCGACTTTACCCTCGGGACCACCGGCGGAGTCCTTATCGCCGGTCTTTTTCTTGGCAGCCTATACAGCACCGGGCCGCTGATCTGGGATGTGCCGGCCGCTGGTAACCGCCTGATCCGCGACCTTGGTCTTGCCCTCTTCATGGCCGCGGTTGGCACCGCTGCCGGCGGCACTCTCATTGCCACACTGCAACAGCAGGGATTCAGCCTCTTTGTCGCCGGGGTGGCAGTGACACTTCTCCCCCTCACTGTCGGCGCTGCTCTCGGGCTCCTTTACTTTCGCATCAACTTCCTCCGTCTCCTCGGCGTTCTGGTCGGCGCCATGACCAGCGCTTCCGGCCTTGCCGCTGCCAATAATCTCTCGGCCACCCCTTATGCCGCCTCCGCCTACGCCACCGTCTATCCGCTGGCGATGATCGCCAAGATTGTTGCGGTGAAGATTCTGGTGATGATCCTTTAAGCTCCGGATAAAAAATGTTATAACGGGTTGCCTGATCGGCTTAATTTTCTTCCCGCAGGAGCCCCCTCATGCCCGAAAATCTCATTGTCCGCACCCCCTCGGCTTACGATTATCCCTTGCTGATCAAGAATCTTCTTTCTACGCCGATTGTCAATAACCCGGCGCAGGAGATCGTCTATCGTGATCAAGTGCGTCACACTTACCGTGACCTGCATCGGCGGATTCAGTCTCTGGCGGGTGCCCTGACCGCCCTCGGGGTCAAGCGCGGCGATACAGTGGCGGTGATGGACTGGGACAGCCATCGTTATCTCGAACTCTTCTTTGCCGTGCCGATGCTCGGCGCGGTCCTCCATACGGTTAATGTCCGCCTCTCACCGGAGCAGATCCTTTATACGGTCGATCATGCCGAAGATGACCTGATTCTCGTCCACAGCGATTTTTTGCCGATCCTGGAGCAGATTCGCGGCCGCATCGAGTTGAGTCACGGTTATGTCCTCCTCAGCGATGACGCCGTGCAGCCGGAGTCTTCGATCCCCTTTGTTGGGGAGTATGAAGCCCTCCTCGAAGCGGCGACTGATCACTTTACCTTCCCGGATTTTGACGAGAATACCCGCGCCACGACCTTTTATACCACCGGCACGACCGGGCTCCCCAAGGGGGTTTACTTCAGCCATCGGCAGCTCGTCCTCCATACCCTCGGCGTTTTGGCGACCCTCGGTGCCAAAACCCAGGGGAGCTTTCATCGCGACGATGTCTATATGCCGCTGACGCCTATGTTTCATGTTCATGCCTGGGGGATGCCCTATGTAGCGACGATGCTCGGGGTCAAACAGGTCTATCCGGGGCGCTATCTGCCCGATCATCTCCTGTCGCTGATCGACCGGGAGAAAGTGACCTTTTCACACTGTGTGCCGACAATTCTGCACATGCTCCTCAAACATCCGCACGCCGCAACGGTCGATCTCTCTGCCTGGAAGGTGATCATCGGCGGTGCCGCCTTCCCGCGCTCTCTCTGTCTGGAGGCGCTGAGTCATGGCATCGATGTCTTCAGTGGCTATGGCATGTCAGAAACCTGCCCGATCCTGACCTTTTCGCAGCTCACCAGGGAGATGCTTGCTCTCTCCGCTGAAGAGCAGGCAGTGATTCGCTGCAAGACTGGACTGGCTCTACCGTTGGTCGATCTGCGGATTGTCGATGCAGAGATGAAGGAACTCCCCTGGGACGGTGTCAGCCCCGGCGAGATTGTCGTGCGGGCGCCGTGGCTGACTCAGGGATATCTCAAGGAGCAGAAAGCTTCAGAGCGCCTCTGGGAAGGAGGGTATCTGCATACCAATGATGTGGCAGTTCGCGATGCAAGTGGTTATGTGCGGATTACCGACCGGACCAAGGATGTCATCAAGGTCGCGGGGGAGTGGGTCTCCTCCCTGGAGTTGGAGGATATTCTCGCCCATCATCCCGCCGTGGCCGAGGTGGCGGTTATTGCTCTGCCTGACAACAAGTGGGGGGAACGGCCCTTGGCTCTGGTCGTCGCCAAGGCCGGGCATGAGCTCACTGAAAAGGAGTTAAATCATCATGTGCGGGAGTATGCCGAGACCGGGGTGGTGAACAAGCAGGTGGTGCTGATGAAGGTACGTCTGATTGAGGCGATCGACAAGACCAGCGTCGGCAAGATTAACAAGGTCGCCCTGCGTGAAAAGTACCTAAAATAAAAAGAAGCGCCCCCTGGAACTTTGCCATCATTCCGGGGGGCGCTTTTATCTGGGGAGCCGGTGGTTCGGTCCGGTTAGTAGTGCTCTTCGACGAGTTCGAAGTAGCCTTGCGGATGTTTGCAGACCGGGCAGACCTTCGGGGCTTCGACGCCTTCATGGAGATGACCGCATTTGCGGCAGCGCCAGCGGGCTGACTCTTCCTGCTTGAAGAGGGTCCCGGCTTCGAGCTCTTCCAGGAGTTTTTGATAGCGTTCCTGATGGGCCTTTTCGATCTTGCCGATTGCCTGAAAGAGAAAGGCGATTTCCGGAAAGCCTTCTTCCCTGGCCTGTTGCGCCATACGCGGATACATCTCGCTGAATTCGTCCATCTCGCCGGCCGCGGCCGCCCGCAGGTTGTCAGCGGTGTTGCCGATGCCGTTCAGGAGCTTGAAGTGGAGCTTGGCATGTTCCATCTCATTCTCGGCGGTTTCGAGAAAGTAGGCGGCAATTCTTTCGTAGCCTTCTTTTTGTGCCACCTTGGCAAAATAGGTGTACTTGTTGCGCGCCTGCGATTCTCCGGCAAAGGCGTCATGCAGGTTCTGTTCGGTTTTACTTCCTTTGAGTTCGGGCATGGGGCACTCCTGTGAGGGGTTGAAGAACTTATTTCATCGCACCGATCATGAGATTGAAATCTTCGAGGAGGGATTGCAGATCCTCTTCGTGTTCGACTTCCTGCTGGATAATCTGCAGGACCATGTTGTAGGTAACCGGATCCGCTTCTCTGGTTAAATCGAGAAGGTGTTTATAGGTCGTGATCGCGCACTGCTCGCCTTTGATGTTCTGCACCAAAAGCGTCTTGACGAAGGGATCATCGGGCGCATCATAACCGCAGTTGGTCAGTTTGTACCAATCTTCCGGCTTGGTCGGCGGGGTGCCACCGAGTTGAATGATGCGCATGGCGACCATGTCGGCGTGCAGTAACTCTTCCGTCGCATGCTGTAAAAGTTCCGCGCCGACCGCATCCTTCATCGGCCCCTTGACCAATTTGGCGCCCAGCCAGTATTGGTGATAGGCGAGCCACTCATCGCAGTAGGCGCGCCGTAGCAGATCCAGCAGGACCTCGACATCCATGCCAATAATTTCGCGACCTTTTGATCCCATGTTAAAATCCTTTCCGGGGCTAAGCAGAAATTAACCTTCCTCTCATATGTATTTTACGTGTCGTCAGGGCAAAGTCAACAAAACACCTGTGTCCTTTGGGGAAAGTTCGCTTCGCTAGAGCAAAGGCCTTATGAAGCTGAATGTTTTTCTGCGGGATTGACTTAGGTTCAGGGAATTCTCTGGTATAAATCAAGGAGTCCGCGTTGTAATCTCCTGTCCGGCAAAGTCGAAGGTGAAAAGAAGTTTTGTCGGTGACCTCCTTAATTTGACTTGCCGCTGGTTGATAATGACGTTTCTTCAGGAGATTAGGAAAAATTAGGTTGGGGAAAAATAAAATGTGTTTGATAATGAGCGCCTGACTTGTTTAATTTTAAAACAGAAGAGGATTGCTAAGCTATGGCCAGTCTCTCCAGCGTCATCTTGTCATTATTCAAAGGGATTCAACAGAGCAAGGCTTCTCGCTGGGGAGCGCTCATCACCATGGGTGTCTTTCCGATACTGCTAGGAGCGATCATCCTTGATCTGTTGGGTTATGTCACCAACGCATACTACGGTTTCTTTATCTATATGATCCTCGGCCCGGTTTTAATCTTCGGGTTGGTTCTGATCTTTGTCGGCCTCTTCTTCTTCAAGGGGAGCCGTGAAGTCCAACTCTTCACCATGGAGTATCTCCAGGAGCAGGTCAGCGATCCGCTACGCTTTGCCCGGATAAAGAAGCTCATTGTTCTCGGTGTTGCTCTGACCGTTGTCAATATCGGCGTCTTCGGCGTCCTCGCGTACAGTGGCTACCACTACATGGAGTCGGTCGAATTCTGCGGTCAGTTTTGCCACACGGTCATGAATCCCGAGTATGAGACCTACAAACGCTCACCGCACTCCCGTGTCCCTTGCGTT
Source organism: Deltaproteobacteria bacterium HGW-Deltaproteobacteria-4 (assembly GCA_002841765.1). Lineage (NCBI taxonomy): Bacteria > Deltaproteobacteria > Deltaproteobacteria bacterium HGW-Deltaproteobacteria-4. Next base: position 140,219 of record PHAV01000005.1, read on the forward strand.
GAATGTCATATCGGCAGCGGGGCAGAGTGGTTTGTCAAATCTAAACTTTCCGGGACGCGTCAGCTCGTGGCCGTTGCTCTCAATACCTACCCCCGGCCGATTGCGACTCCGGTGCACGGCCTGCGCCCGGCCAGGGAAACTTGTGAAGAGTGTCATCGCCCCGAACTTTTTCATGGCGAGAAACTGGTTATACGTGAACATACCCTTGACGACGAAGTTAATTCCAAAACCAATACTGTGCTGATGATGAAGATCGGTTCGGCCGGCGACCGGGCGGTAAGTTCACACGGCATTCACTGGCACGTCTCTCCGGAAAATACGATCACATATCTTTCGGATGCAGCGCGGCAGGTGATCTCCGAAGTCACCCTCACCCGGGGGGACGGCACCAAAACAGTCTTCCGCTCCGGCGCCAAACTCGACAGTGGGAAAGGTGAAAAAAGCAAATTCGAGGTGCGAACCATGGACTGCATCGATTGTCACAACCGTCCGTCGCACATCTACCTTTCGGCCGAGGAAGCGATTGATCTCAAGTTTGCAGAAGGAAAGATTCCGCGAGATCTTCCGTTCATCAAGCGCGAAGCGCTGAAGGCTGCCAACAAGAGCTACAAGAGCGCTGCGGCTGCCAAGATCGGGATTGCTGCTGATTTGCAGGCTTTTTATCAGCAGAATTATCCGGAGATCGTGAAACAGAAGGGGGCACAGTTTCTCCAGTCGATCACCGGGGTTCAGGCTGCTTATGGTGAGAATGTCTTCCCCGATATGAATATCGGCTGGGGGAACTACACCTCGCTGCTGCAGCACGGGCCGGACTTTGACAAAGGCTGTTTCCGCTGCCATAGCGGTGAGCATGAATCCGATACGGGCGAAATCATCTCTTCCGACTGCGACAATTGCCATACTATTTTGGCCGAGGGTGAAAAGAATCCGGCTATTCTCAAAATTATTCGTGGCGAATAATTTCAAACTATCAATAAAACGGGGCAGCTGCCGCTGCCCCGTTTTATTGATAGTTCATTTCTGTAAAGGTTTTGCGGTTGCGCGATACTCCTTGGGAACATCCGCGAGACGCGTAGTCAAATGTAATCCCCCTGCTTTGTCCGTATAAACGTAGCCGCCCGGCTCGACTTCGTGTTGCAATAGAGGTTCAATCTTTTTAAGCATCGCCGGAGGCAGCGTTGGCGACCAGTCCTTTTTTACCCCTTCGAGACGAAGATCGTCCTTTTTGGCCAGGAGAATAATCCGGCCGCGAAAATCTTTGTAAAATGTTTGCGCAGCACGATAGGCCGGCGCATCCAGGGAGTAATTCATCAGGAGTTGATCGGCGGCCACGCAGCTGCTGACAATGATCACAGCCCATAACAGCCAGATAAAGAGACGTTTCATATTCATCCTTCTTGAGAACTAAAAAGCAAAAGATATTTAACTCCCAGGCAGAGTGATGCAGAGGCATTCCCCTTCGGCATAGATAGTTGCGCCCCGGCAGATCCGGCCATGCACCAGGATTTTTCGTCCGACGACCGAGATGATGTCGGTCTCGACGGTGACGACCTGCTCTATGGGCAGAAGGCCACGAAAGCTGACGTTAAGATTGCCGACGACAATGCGATGACCGGTTGCCCAGGCGGCCAACCCCAGGACTTCGTCGAGAACCGCCGCGATCGCCCCGCCATGGGCGTTTCCCGGCGGCCCCTCGGTCTCGGGACCGAACCAGATGCGGGCGCGCAGTTGCTGCGCCGGATTACGGAAATAACGCACGCGGAAACGCTCGCCGTCAGGATCACCGGAAACGAAGCGCAGTGATTTGCCGACCAGGGCCGGGGCATCGAAAGGGGTCCAGTCGGATTCCCCACTTAGATTGGGAGGGGGGGGAAGAGTTGAGGAAATCGACACGGCAGACTCCTTGACGGTCATTGTATTGGCTGAGGGGCGTTACCATAACAGAGTTTTTGCTTGCTGAAAAGTCGGTTGACTGGAAGATAGCGCCGTGTTTTAATTCCATCGTGCTTGCCGCCTCTTGTCTTCCCATTCGCGCATTTATCGCTTTCGGCTCCAATCTGGGTGACCGCCATGCTCTTTTGCTGGCGGCGCGGCAGGAACTTTGCTCGACGCCAGGGATCAACTGTGTCGCGGCTTCGTCCCTGTACGAAAGTGAAGCGTATGGCGGACCAGAAGGACAGGGTCTTTATCTCAATGCGGTTATCGAGATTGCCACAACCCTCGCTCCCGCTGCCCTTCTGCAGTTATTGCATAACATCGAAAGCAGACACGGCCGCATCCGCCGCGAACGCTGGTCCGAACGCACCCTTGATCTCGATCTGCTTTTTTACAACGACCTGATCCTCCAGACCGGGAGTTTGACGCTCCCCCATCCCCGGTTGCACGAGCGCGCTTTTGTGCTCCTCCCCTGCGCGGAGATTGCGCCAACGCTCCTCCATCCGGTCTATGGTCGGACGATTTTGCAGTTAAGCGAAGAAATAGAGCCTTCCGGAACCTGGCTGGCAAAGCAAAGGTGGTGAAGAATGGCGTGGTTTTTGATCCGACTCCTGTTGCTGGTGATCCTTTTTCTGCTGCTTAAACGGTTATGGACGTCCCTCTGTGGCGCTGTCCGGGACGAAGGGGGGTTACCGCCCCGCAGCGAGACTTCACCGCAGCCGATGGTGCGCGACCCCGAATGTGGTCTTCATCTCCCTTTGCCCGACGCCCTCACCGTTCAGACAGAAAAGGGTCTCCGTTATTTCTGTTCACGGGAATGTCGCGATGCTTATCTGGCTAAAGAACATAAATAACTCTTCTCCCCTCCCTCTGCATTGAAAGGCCAAAAAGAATGAAGTTTTTTATCGACACTGCTGAAATTGCCGAAATCCGTGCTGCCTGCGAACTCGGTCTCGTCGATGGCGTTACCACCAATCCTTCGCTGATTGCCAAGAGCGGCCGGATCTTTACTGAAGTCCTTGCCGAGATTGCTGCGTTGGTCGACGGGCCGATCTCCGCCGAAGTCATCGCCCTTGATGCGCCGGGGATGATTGCCGAAGGCCGCGAACTGGTGAAGATTGCCAAAAACATCGTCATCAAGGTGCCGATGACGAGTGAAGGCCTCAAGGCGACGCAGGTCTTCAGTAAAGAAGGGATCAAGACCAACGTCACCCTGATCTTCTCGGCGCTGCAGGCCCTTCTTGCCGCCAAGGCCGGCGCCACTTACGTCTCCCCCTTTGTCGGTCGTCTCGATGATATCGGTCACGACGGCATGGACGGCGTCGACCAGATCAAGACGATCTTCAGCAATTACGGTTATGACACTGAAATTATCGTCGCTTCGGTGCGCAGTCCCATGCATGTGCATAATGCCGCCCTGATCGGTGCCGATATCTGCACCATCCCCTTCAGCGTCATGACCCAGTTGGCGAAACACCCCCTGACCGATATCGGCATTGAAAAGTTCCTGGCCGATTGGCAGAAGAGTAAAAAAGGCTGATTCCACTTTCCTGGATCTTTAACCCGCCGTTTGGTCTCTCAAGAAAATGAGGGTCCATGCGGCGGGTTTTTTATTTTCTGCTAAAATGAGACGTCACCGGCTACAAGCAGGGAGCAAAGGAGGAAGAAGATGAATATTCACGAATATCAGGCCAAGGAACTGCTCGGCAGTTACGATATCCCGGTGCCGCGCGGCCGCGTCTGTCTCACCGCCGACCAGGTCGAACGGGCGGCGAAGATGATGGGGGGGCGCTGTGTCGTCAAGGCCCAGGTCTACGCCGGCGGGCGCGGCAAGGCCGGCGGCGTCAAGTTGGTGCATCATCCCGAACAGGCGCAGGACCTCGCCAAAGAGCTCTTTGGCCGCAAGCTGGTGACGAATCAGACCGGCCCGGAAGGGCTGCGCGTCCGCCGCATCCTCGTCGAAGAAGCGGTCGAGATCGCTAAAGAATTCTATCTCTCCATCACCCTCGACCGCGAAAGCTCCCGCTACTGCATCATTGCATCGGCGCAGGGGGGGATCGATATCGAGGCGGTAGCGCAGAAGTCGCCGGAGAGTATCCATGTCCTTACCATCGACCCCTTTGCCGGCCTCCGCTCCTTTCAGGCGCGCAAGATCGCCCTCGCCCTCGGCCTCACTGGCAGTGTCTGTGAAGATTGTGTCGCCCTCCTCCTTAGTCTTTACCGCGTCTGCCTCGAAAAGGATTGCGCCCTGATCGAGATCAATCCCCTCGTCGTCACCAAGGCCGGCTGGCTGATGGCGATGGACGCCAAGATCACTTTTGACGACAACGCCGTCTTTCGCCATCGCGAATACCCCGACATGGTCGACTATTCCCAGCTCGATCCCCTCGAAATCACCGCCGGCAAGTACGACCTTGCCTACATCAAGCTGGACGGCTCCATCGGTTGCCTGGTCAATGGCGCCGGCCTCGCCATGGCCACCCTCGATGTCCTCCACGAATGCGGCGGCAAGCCCGCCAACTTCCTTGATGTCGGCGGCGGCGCCACCCGCGAAAAGGTGGCGGAAGCCTTTAAGATCATCCTGCAGGACAGCGATGTTCAGGGGATCTTCGTCAATATCTTCGGCGGCATTATGCGCTGCGATGTTATTGCACAGGGGATTATCGAAGCGGCCGGCGAGGTGCGCTGCACCCTGCCGATCGTCGTACGCATGGATGGCTCGCAGGTCGAGGAAGGGAAACGTCTCCTCACCGAATCAGGGCTGAATGTGCAGTGCAGCGACACCCTCGGCGACGGTGCGCAGCGCATCGTGCAGATGCTGGGTTAAGGAGAAAGAGCCATGTCGATATTGTTGAATAAAGATTCCAAGGTGCTGGTACAGGGGATGACCGGTCGCAGCGGCCTCTTCCATGCCCAGGCCTGCCGCGATTACGGCACCCAGATCGTCGCCGGAGTGACACCGGGACGGGGCGGCATTCATGTTGAAGGGATTCCGGTCTTCAACACCGTCGAAGAGGCGGTGCGCTACACCGGTGCCACGGTCTCGATGATCTTTGTGCCGCCGCCGGCCGCTGCCGACGCCATCCTCGAAGCCGGCGCCGCCGGACTGGAGCTGGCGGTCTGTATCACCGAAGGGATTCCGGTTGCCGATATGGTGCCGGTCAAGGCCCTTTTGGCGCGGATGAAGATGCAGCTGATCGGCCCCAACTGTCCTGGCGTCATCACTCCCGGGCAATGCAAGGTCGGGATAATGCCCGGCTACATCCATCAACCGGGGACGATCGGCGTCGTTTCGCGCAGCGGCACCCTTACCTACGAAGCGGTCAAGCAGCTCACCGATGCCGGCCTCGGCCAGTCGACCTGCGTCGGCATCGGCGGCGATCCGATCATCGGCCTGAGTTTCATCGATTGTCTCAAGCTCTTCAATGACGATCCGCAAACTGAAGGGGTCTTCATGATCGGCGAGATCGGCGGCGGTGCTGAAGAAGCGGCGGCGAGTTGGATCAAAGAAAACATGAAAAAGCCGGTCGCCGCCTTTATTGCCGGTGCCACTGCGCCGCCAGGGAAGCGCATGGGGCACGCCGGCGCCATCATCACCGGCGGCAAAGGGCGAGCCGCCGACAAAATCCGCACCCTCAGTGAATGCGGAGTGACGGTGGCGACCAGTCCGACCAAGATGGGGGAAGCGATGCGGACGGCGCTGGGCAAGACGTAGTGGCGTGAACGCAAAAGAGGCCCCGGATAATCAGGGGCCTCTTTTTAAATCCAGTTTCAAGAAATTACCCCCCGAACATCCTCCCGAAGATCCCCTTCTTCTCCTTCTCCCGCTTTTCCTGAATCCGCCGCAGCCCCTTGCGCGCCAGACTGTTGCGCGCATCAATCTTCAACGCTTTGTTGAACTCTGCTTCCGCCAGCGCTTCCTGTCCTCCGTCAGCGAGGACCCAGCCCTTGAAGGCAAAGGCCGGGGCGGTGCGCTCCAGGGTAATGGCGCGGTTGAGCATCTGCTTGGCGCGGTCGAGGGTCGGGCGACTGGCGGCGTACTGGGGATTGCGATAGATCGCCCAGGCAAGGTGGGCGAGGGTGTCGCCGTTATCCGGCTCGATGGCGCAGGCGTCTTTCAGGGCCTTCTCGGCATTGTCCCACTCTTCCATGTCGATAAAGACCTTGCCTGACTGGGCCTGGATCTCGGCGCGAAAGCGTTCATCCCCTTTATGGCCGAGGCCGATCGTCTCGGAGCCGAGGAGCTGATCGTACTTCTCCTTCTTGACGACATCGGAGAGGGTTTCATAGGCGTTGGCGAACATCGCCATGATCTCTTCGGCCTGATTTGCTTCCGCACCTCCGAGTTCCATCAGGAGGTCGGGTCCGAACTCCTTGCTGCGGGCAAAGTAATTCTCTTTGAGTTGGTTGAAAGAGAACTTCTCCCGGGTCAAACCGAGGATTTCGTAGTAGTTCTTCCCTTGCAGGCGGGCAAAGGTGGCAGCGACGGCACTGCCCTCTTTTGCCGGCGCTGCGGGCGGAGGCGTTGTTGGGGCAGTCATGTCCGATACAGTGTCTTTGTCGCGGAGATCGTTGAAACTTTCGAGCTTTCCCCACTCGGTATTCTCCTCCAGCGCCTCGGCGGGAGCATTAAAGAGGCGGCGCAGCGGCCAGGGGGGCGCGTCTGCTGCCGTTGTCGGTGTGGCGCTATAGCGGATCATCCCCAAGGACTGGAGGAGAAAAAGGAGAGGAAAAAGTTCCGCATTCCCTGCAGTGCTGCTGGCAGTCCGCTGCGTACCACTTAGCAGCGGCAGGAGCGCGCACTCTGCTTCGCTGAGGCGCAGGGAATTAATATGGCGGAAATAGTCCGGGGTTTTGACCGGATAGTGGTCTTTGATCCGGAAAAAATAGGCGGCGCTGCGGGTTGGCGTCCAGGTGGAACGGAGCCCCTGCAAGATAATCTCGGCGAGGTTGATGGTGATGACCTGCAAGCCGGGAGGGAGGGTCAGGGGCTGAAACTTTGCTGTCATCGCCGGAAAGGCAAAGCCGGACAGTAATTCCCGGGTCAGGTAAGAGAATTTCTGTTCCAGGAGCTCGTTGTAGTGCAGGCAGCCCATCTGGACGAGGAGGTTGTGTCGAAATTCGCCGGACTGAGCATAGTATTGATATTCCCCGTCATTGATCGCTCCCTGCCGCAGGAGATAATCCCCGAAGTCACGATGAATGAAGCCGGGGCGCAGCGACACCGGTGAGCCGTTGACGAGCAGCAGTTGCCGCGAGACCTGACCATCGTTGAGGGTCAACTCTCCCGAGAGAGAACGGAGAAAGGCCTGGGTGAGATGGCGGTCGAAGCTGCTGGCGCGGGGGGCCGCTGCTGCCGGCGGAATGTCCGCGCCCTCCGGCGTTTTCAATGCTTGGTCGATAGCGGATTGCAGCTGCCCCGGGGTGAAGGGCTTTTCGAGAAAGGCGCTGACGCCAAGATCCTGCATGGCGGTTTGGTAGCGCTCGCCTTTGTAAACGCCACTCATCACCACCACCGGCAGCGGCGCTGTCTTGCCGGAAGCACGGAGCTTGCGCAGCAGTTCCACTCCGTGCAGGCCGGGAATTTGCAAATCGAGCAGGAGGAGGACAAAGGGGGAGGAAAGGATCATCTTCAGGGCGGTGATGCCGTCGCCGGCCCGTTCGCAGTGATAGCCCCGGGCCTGCAAGCGTTGCTGTAGCAGCGCCGCCAGAGCGGGCTGATCTTCGACAATCAGGATGCGGGGTCGGGCGGAGTCGGGCGTCACCATCGTCACCTGGCGGACGCGCGCTGGCGCAGCCGGTAGCTGCGCACGGCGTCGTTATGGCTCTTCAGATCGGCAGAGAAGACATGGCTGCCGTCCCCACGGGCGACAAAATAGAGATAATTGGTTTGGGCTGGATAGGCGGTGGCGCGCAAGGCATCGGCGCCGGGGGAGGCGATCGGGCCCGGTGGTAGCCCCTCGATTTTATAGGTATTGTAGGGAGTCCGGCGTTGCAGGTCAGCCTTGCTGATACTGCTGTTGCTATTGTTGATGCCGTAGGTCACGGTCGGATCGGCCTGGAGCGGCATCCGGCGGCGCAGGCGGTTATGAAAGACCGAAGCGATAATCGGCATCTCTTCAATCTTTCTCGCCTCTTTCTGCACAATCGAGGCGAGGGTCACCAGTTGCGGCAGAGTCAGTCCCTGCTCCTTGGCGGCAGTAATCAGCTCTTCTGACAGCCGTTTGCGGAACTCCCGCACCATCATCTGCAACAGTTGTCGCGGCGCTGCGTCGATGGCGGCAAAGTAGGTCTCGGGAAAGAGGTAGCCTTCCAGTGAGGGGCCGGGAAGATCGAGACTCTTGAGGAAATCTGAATCGCGACTGAGGCGGAGAAATTCATGCGCCGGCCCATAGCCGAGATTCTCCAGGCGGGCGGCAATCTCTTTGAGGGCAAAACCTTCGGGGATGGTGATGCGGCGCAGGACAATGTCGCCGGCGAGAAGACGGCGCAAGATCTCCCCCGGCGTTGCCGCCTTGGAAAAATCGTAGATACCGATCTTGATCGCCCCCTCCCCCTTTTTTAAGCGGGTGAGGAAACGGAAGTTGTTGGCACTGGTGATGATGCCGTTCTTTTCGAGAAGAACTGCCGTCTGGGTGATCGACATGCCGGGGGGAATCGACAGGCGGAGCGTCGTTGGCGGGGTGATCGGGCGGGTGGTAAAGAGCCAGAATTGTCCAAGCAGAAAGGTCGGCGGCAGCAGCAGGCAAAGAAACGCCAAGATGATAGAGGTCCGTCGAGTCATTGGCGATCAAGGTCCATTAAGAGGGGCGAAGGTAGTGGTTATTTTAGAGAAGAGCACCGCCAGAGTCAAGCCGCTCCCCGAGCATTGCCGTCAGGCGTTGAAGCGACTCTCTGTGCCGTCGAGGAGGCGGCGGATGTTGGCACTGTGGCGGAGAATAACGAGGATGCTGATCAGCAGGGACGCCGCCAGTAGCTCGTGGGAGCGATTGATGAAAAGGACCAGGAAAGGGAGAAGTGTCGCTGCCGCAATCGAGCCGAGGGAGACGTAGCGAGTTTTGTAGAGGATGCCGCCGAAAAGAACCATGGCGATCAGGACCGCCAGCGGCGAAAGGATCAGGTAGATGCCGAGGGCGGTTGCCACCCCTTTCCCTCCTTTGAAACCGAGATAGACCGGATAACAATGACCGAGAAACGCGGCCACAGCCACGGCGGCGACGACCCATTCGGGGAGGAGGAGCGCGAACTTGGCAAAAGCGACGGGAATGGCACCTTTGAGAAGATCGCCCAAAAGGGTGAGGATGCCGAGTTTTTTTCCGGCGACGCGGTACACATTGGTCGCACCGATATTGCCGCTGCCGGCGTTGCGTATATCACCTCCGCCGAAGAAGCGGGTGAGAAGGACGCCGCAGGGGATGGCGCCGATCAGATAGGCAACAAGGATGAGGATCAAGAGAAAGGGTAAAGTCATAAAAAACTCCAGAAAATAACAAAAGCGGCCAGGGCCGCTTGTTTGTGAAAGGAATGGCCAGGAAAAGGAGTTAATTCAAAAAAATTGCCGTCGAAATGGGTTCTATTCCTCAGGAAGGGGGAGAATTGGGCCTGATTGGCTTGTTTAGTAAAAGATTTCTAGCATGTCTGCATAAACAAAGACAAGGCTTAACCATAATTAGATACGGGACGCTATGGTTCTTTTATAGCGCTGTGAGCTAGCGGTCAAGACGAGACTTCGATGGATTTATAAAATGTTGCTGGTAATTTTAAAAATCGTGCAACTGTTCTGATTTTTGGGTAATATCTGGTTTGCTAATGGCCTGCTACAACAACCATGGACGATCTTATGCCACCACGCAAGCGTATCGGCGAAATTCTTATGGAAAACGGGTTTATTACCGAGACCCAGTTGCAGGTTGCCCTTGAGGAGCAGAAGAAGACAGGCGAACTCCTCGGCTCGATTCTTTTTGGGCTCGGTTTCATCAGCCAGAAAAATCTTTTCAAAGTCCTTTCGGCCACCCAGCAGGATACCCGTAACCTTCCTGAACGGGAGGCATTCGGCCAGGAAGTTCCAGAAGAGATCGATTATCTCGTCCAGCAGAGTAGTTCGCTTTTTCATAAAAACGCTGATCTGCAAAATGCCGAACTCGACTCGCCTCATTCTCCTCTTGTTAATCTGGTCGAGAAGATCCTGAGCAACGGGATCCGTCGCGGTGCCACGGATGTGCATATTAATCCGGATTTGAAGGGGGTGCGTATTCGTTATCGGGTCGACGGTGTTCTCCATCACGGCATGTTCCTGCCGGGCAAACTCCTTAACCCGATCGTCTCCCGCATCAAAGTTATGGGTCGGATGAATATTGCCGAAACCCGCGTGCCGCAGGATGGCAGCGCTGAATTTTTTTACAAAAACCGCGGACTCGACCTGCGCATCTCCTCCTTTCCGGTGATTGGCGGCGAGAACGTCGTCATTCGCGTGCTCGACAAATCGCAGGTGCTGGTCGGAATCGAGAGCCTCGGGTTCCTTGAAGAGGACATTGACCGCATCAACGAGGCCCTCACTCTTCCTTACGGCATGATTCTGGTGACCGGTCCGACCGGTTCCGGAAAGACCACAACTCTCTATTCTTTCCTGTCGATGATCAACAGCGTCAACCGCAACATGTTCACTATTGAAGATCCGGTCGAATATCATCTTCCTCTGGCCCGCCAGGCGCAGGTCAATGTCAAGGCCGGCTTGACCTTCTCCACTGGACTGCGCTCTATTCTGCGGCAGGATCCGGATGTTATTCTTGTCGGCGAAATGCGAGACGCAGAAACCTCTGAGCTTGCGGTGCGTGCCGCCCTCACCGGCCACCTGGTCTTTAGTACTCTGCACACGAATGACGCTGTCTCGACCATCGTCCGTCTGACCGACATCGGTATCGACCCATTTTTGATCTCCTCAACTCTTGACACCATCGTTGCTCAGCGTTTGGCCCGGGTTCTCTGCCCGCAGTGCAAAGAACCGTTCGTCACAGATGACCCGGCCTACAAGTTTGTTGGCGTTGATCCCGAGAGCGTGACCCTTTACCATCCCACCGGTTGTCGCGCCTGTGATAATACAGGGTTCAAGGGGCGCACTGTCATTTATGAAATTCTCAAGGTTGATCGCCGCATTCGTGAGTTGATCAATGCGCGCGCCAGCATTGACGATATTCGTAATGCCGCCATCGAAAACGGTTTTCGTGGCATGAGCGAAATCGGCCTGAAGAAGGTTCGCCAAGGGGTGACGACCCTTGAGGAAGTTCGGAGTATTGCGCGGACGGCACTCTGATGGCGACCTACTCTTACCGCGCTATTGATTCGAACTCTCATATCCAGCTCGGGAAAATGGCTGCCTCGAACGAGACCGTTCTCGAGAAGACCCTGGGAATGCAGGGACTGACCCTCATCGAAGCGAAAAAGAGTTTCGGAATCTCGCTTGAGAACCTTTTTGCCCCACATTTTTGTGAAACAGATCTCCTCAACCTCACCTATCTGTTACAACAGATCGTCATTTCCGGGATCTCACTGGTATCTGGTCTACAGGATGTCGTTGAAGGCGGCAGCCGGAAGACATTAGCCCCCGCCTTCCAGTCTCTCTGCAGTGGCGTGCAGTCGGGGATGTCTTTGTCCGAGGCGATGCAGGAGCGGGCCGATATCTTTCCCCTCTACTATATTCAGATGATTCGCGCCGGGGAGATCTCCGGTACTCTTGAGCAGAGTCTTGACTATCTGTTGAAATATCTCGAATGGCAGATTGAATTCAAGAAGTCGATCCGTTCCATGCTCGTCTACCCGACCATTGTTCTCAGTTTTATGGCGATCCTCGGCGCCATCCTCTTTATCTTTGTCTTCCCGGCGCTGATTGGTGTGCTGGTCAGCCTTAATGCCGCGCTGCCATTGCCGACCCGGATCGTTATGGCTATCTCCGGTTTCGCCCAAAACTACAGTCTGGTGATCGGCTTCTTCTTGATGGCCCTTACCGTCGTTTATCATCAACTGACCAAAGATCCGGCCATTCGTCGAAAGGTTGACTATTTTCTTCTCAAGCTGCCAATTATCGGTGATTTAGTGAACAAGATCAATCTGTCGCGCTATTTCAAGACGCTGGCGACATTACAATCGGCAGGGCTCGACATTCAAGCGACCTTCAGTACCGCGGCCGGGGGCATTAACAACAGCGAACTGCGTGCCCGCATGGTCCTTGTGACCGAGGCGATCCTCAGCGGCGGTTCTGTCGCGGCTGCTTTTGTCGCCACCGGAGCCGTTCCGCCGCTGGTCATCAGTATGGTCTCGATCGGCGAAAAGACCGGGAATTTTGACGGTGCACTTTCGCGCTCCAGCGATATATTCGATCAAGAGGTACGCGAAACCGTAAAGCGGCTCTTTGCGGCCGTTGAACCGCTCATCGTTATCTGTCTCGGGGTGATGCTGCTGGTGGTTCTGCTCTCTATTTTCCTGCCGCTTTACGGCATTGTCGGTAATATCAAGGGGCGCTGATGAGTAGGAACGGTTTTACTTTGATCGAGATTATCGTAGTTATGGCCATCATGTCGATTCTGGCTGGTGTACTGACCCCGATAGTCTACCGTGTTTGGGACGACCAGAAGGTTGATGAGACCAAAGCACGTATGGCCGCACTGAAAGTTGCTATTGCCGGTGATCCTGAACTTTATCAGCAGGGAATACGCAGTGATTACGGTTTTGTCGGCGATATTGGCGCGTTGCCGAACATGGTCGACGACCTTGTCAGCGATTCCGGTATCTGGGCAGGCTGGAATGGCCCTTATCTTAATGGCTTTGATGCCGTCGCTTTCAAGGTCGATGCCTGGGGCCGACCCATTGTTTTTGCCGAGCACATCCCCCCGCTGGAGGTGTCAGGAGAAGAGGTTGCCGCGACTCTACGCAGCGCCGGGCCAGACGGAAGCTTCGGCACAAGTGACGATATCGATGAAAATAGCGCTCTGTTCCTGCAGATTTTAAGCAAAGAGATCTGGCCGACAGCGATGATCCGGGGGAATTTGAGTGTTACTCTGACGGCGACGACTGAGGCGACGCCGGTCTATTATGCCAATCTTCGGGCCGGTTACCGAAATGGCACAGGGACGGCAACTACTTTCACCGACTGCATCGCTTTGAACATCGGCTTGGTCCAACCCGGTGTACCGAAGACCGTCATCCAGGCATTTAACAGCAATTTTCCCGTGACTCTGCCAATTGGACAGATTATGCTGCGCAGTCGACTCTTCAACGATTCAGGTTGTGAATCACTGTTGGAAGAGACCAATGACATGGCGATCTTCGTCAGTAACGGGCTAAGTGAGCTTTCTCTAAATCTGCCGATGCTCTACTACAGGATTAACTAGGCTTATGAAGGATCCGGTACAACTCTTTATCGACCAGCGCGGGCAAGACCTGCGCGCCCTCCTGACCGAGAGCGGTCGGGTTCTGGCGAGTGTCATCGTCCCCGGTCCCCTTGACGGAGCCGGCGTCCTTCAGGAGTTGATCGCGGTACTGGAAGCCAAGGTCGGGCGGAAGCCGGAGCAGGCGCATCTGCTGATTGCTGACGATCAGGTAAAGTTCAGCACCTTTTGTCTGCAAAGAATGCCCCTTGCCGACGTTGAGATGATTGTCCAGCGCAGCATTGCCACGGCGACCGGCGAGAAGGAACCGATTTTTTGCCTGACCCCCCTTGACCCCCAGCAGGACAAGGATGTCTTCCTGGCCGAGCAGATCCCTCGGGAAACGATCACTCGTCTTATTCGGCTCTTTGCTGCCGTCCATCTCCGCTTGGCCTCGGTCTCTTCCGCTCTGCAGGCCAATCTGGTCTCTTTTTTGCCACACCGTGCCGGTATTCTCCAGGCTCAGGTTATCTTTGACATCAACCCTGAGTCGGTCACGGCCATCTTTATTTCACCGACCGAGATTCTTCACCACGAGACGGCGACGATCCTGGAGAACGATCGGGAGACAACTCATTCCGGCGAAGCTGACTCTGCCCGGACCATCAAACGGAAGATTTTCACTATCCTTAATGTCATCCATGGCCTTTATTCCCAATATATGATGACTCATCCCCAGTCTCCTGTGGAGAAGGTTTGGCTTTGTGGTCCGGGAGCAGAGACCGCCGGCCTGGTGGATTCTCTGGTCGATGCCATGGATCTGGAGGTTGCGCCCCTTGACTTGCTCGCCGGGGAGATTGAAAAAAGCCAGGCTTTCACTCCCTTGGCCGGATTGATTCATGCCCACAACCAGAAAGGCTACATCAATTTTATTTCGGGGGAGATTGCCAACTCGTCACGCGCCGCAAGCTTGACACGAAGGACTTTGTTTGGAGGTCTCATTGTGTTGTTGCTGGCGGCTGTCGCTATGACAGCATACCTGGAAATCCAGCGATTGGAAAAGAGTCTGGCCACGGAGAGATCCGAACTCCAGACCTTGCAGGCCGCGGCAGCTATTGACCAGGCCCGGGTTGTGAACCTTCATTTTCTCAAGGAAATTAGCAATAACTCGCCGCCGCTTTACGAAATCTTCAGGGAAGTTGCCGAGCGTCTCCCAGGTGAGATCGAGCTTGACGGCATAAATTTTCTCCACGGGGGCGAAGATGCAACCCTGGAATTTTTGGCCGTTACCAGACATAGAACCCCTTGGAAAAATGAGCGGATTTTTACCTCCTTGATGGCGGCACTAGGGGGGGTGCAACATCTGGAGTGCAGTCACAATCCCGACATCGCCATGCTCGATGTCGGGGATGAGAAACTGATCAAAATCAAAATCAGTTGCCGGATAAGTTCACCGCAAGGAGGGACAAAAAGATGAAAAGAATCGTGTTGTTCACGGTGCTCATCCTCTTTGTGGCCAGCGGACTTTACTTAGGTTACGCGAGAAAGACTGACCGTCTGCGCAGCGAATATGACAACGTGCACGCAAAAAAACTGGTACTGCAGCAGGAGGCTCTGGACGTTGCCGAGCTGTCGCGGAACTATGGCGGGACAGCCGATATCGTCGCTTTCACTGAAGCCCTTTATGATTGCGCCAGGAAAACCGGGATTGACGACCACGAAGTTACGACCAGCCAACATCGTGAGGAGCAGCAGGCTCGGGGTGGACGTGGAAAAAAGGGGAATACACTGGTCGTACATCGTCTGGAGGTCTCCCTCTCCGGGAAATTCCAAAGGGTTGCCGAATACATCGTCCAGCTACAAAAACTTGAAAATTACAGTCGAATCAGTCATCTCACCCTGGTTCCCGGAGAAAATGTTCTGAAAGCGAAGATGCGCATCGACCTCTATTCCCTTGGAGAGCCACATGCCCGCTAAGATGAAGACGACAATCGGGGTGATTCTTCTTTTTCTGTTCAGCACCGGGGCCCAGGCCATTGCCGTGGAGAAATCAGCTGCGCGTCGGCAATGGTTCCGCGATCCGTTCCGTTATGGCAGTCAAGTCCCCGGCAGGCAGGCACAAGGGATTCCGGATTCCCAAAAAGCTCAAGAGGTCAGAGTTGGCAAGGAGTTGACGGGTATTTTTGTCAGCAACGGCAACTATCGGGCTCTTTACGGTGGCCGTCTGGTCAGTCCCGGTGACCGGGTCGGCAGCACATATATTCGAGAGATCACCCTTTATGCGGTCATTATTGAAGACAGTACCGGACGCCGCAAAATCGAGTTATTTCATGAAAAATGAGGCAGAGAGAGCAATGAAGAGAATCCAGCGGTTCAGCGTCCCCCTTCTGCTTCTGGTCCTGAGTGGTTGTATTGCCCCGGAGATGTCGCGGGTTTCCAGTACCCTGGCGGCACCGGAATACGTCAACACTCCGGTGGCAGCAACGCAAATCGCGCCACTCATGCCAGAAGCGGAGTCATATCGTCAGATCAACCACAAAAAATTATTCACACTGGCCCTGAACAACGTCGAGATCAAGGACGCTCTGGCTATTCTCTCCGATGAAAGCCCGATCCCGATTGTTCCTGAGCCAGGAGTCAGCGGATTCGTTACGGTGAACATCAAGGATAAGCCCTTGGGAGATCTTCTTTTCATCATGTTGAGACCCCTCGGCTATACGGCCAAAATCGAGGAAGGCATGCTTGTGGTCAGGCAATCCCGTCTGACAACCCGGACCTTTGTGGTCAACTACCTCAAGGACAAAAGAACATCAAAGAGTGTCACCAATGCCTCGATCTCAGCCGGGAATGCTTCGGGAGGGAATGCTTCGCAAGGGAACGTCAGTGTAACGACCTCGATGGATATCGACTTCTGGAGCGAAACCATTAAAAGTGTCGAGACCATTGTTTATGGTACAGACAAGAAGGATGGCGGCACTTCGGGGGCAAGTGTCGTCAGCAATCAGCTCGCCGGAGTTCTTTACGTGGCCGCTCCGGCGGAGACGATGGCAGCGGTCAGTTCCTTTCTTGACAGCGTTGAGAAGGAGGTCAAGCGGCAAGTGCTGATTCAGGCCCATATCGCCGAAATAGACCTTAACGATCGTTTTTCTCTCGGGATTGATTGGAAGGTCTTTCTCGATAGTGCCCACAAACGTTCTATTGCCCAGAATGTACTACCGACCCCCCGGTCGAATGTCTTTGTCATCGACATCAATACGAGTGACTTTAATCTGCTACTCGATGCTTTTAAGGAGCAGGGAGACGTTAAAATGCTCTCCAGTCCGAAAATTTCCACCCTCAATAATCAGAAAGCAGTGATCAAGCTGACGACCAAAGAGGTCACCTGGGTTAATTCCGTCCTGCGTGATCAATACGGGAACGTCACTGAAACGATCAATGTCCCGCAGATCGATGAAGTCGGTCTTTTCCTCGATGTTACCCCGAATGTCGGCGAAAGTGGCAATATTGTCATGCAGGTCCATCCAAGCATCACCGAGGTGAAAGAAGTTTCTATCTCCCCCGACAAATCGAGCAGCAAGCCGGTCATTACTGTGCGCGAAGTTGACACCGTGATTGATGTCAAGTCCGGACAGACGATGGTCATTGGCGGGCTGATCTCGGATAAGATCATCACCACCAAGGGAGGCATTCCGCTCCTCGGCGACATCCCTTATCTGGGATGGCTTTTTTCAAACTACTCACAGGAAAAGCGTAAAACCGAACTCGTAATCTTTTTGACACCCTATATCCTTGACAGTGTCGTTATCGAAGATATTCGCAAGGTGCATGAAAATCGCTTGTGGGGGGCAGAGAAGATCAATCGTTTTGTGGATAAAGTCCTCAAGTGAAATTGTACTCCCCGGCGCTGAAGCGGGAGAGACGGATGGCAATCGAAATCGCTTGTTTTTGATTGACTGGTATTCACTGAAAGAGCAATATCGAATCCTGGGAATGGCTGAAAGACGCAGGACTGTGTATCAGGGAGCAGTAGCAGTCAGGCAGAATTCTGATGATAATTAACTGACCGGAGGAAAGATGAGAACATTAAACAGGAAGATCAACAGGAAAAATAGTGCTGGCTTCACGCTCATTGAAGTCATTGTGATTGTCGCCATTCTTGCCATTCTGGCCGGCATTCTGGCGCCGATGATCTTCAGCCAGATCGATGACGCCAAACTCACCCGCGCTGAAGCCGATTGCAAATCGATAAGTTCAGCAATCCTTGTCTTCCGTAAAGATCTCGGTGTGTGGCCAAACCGGATGGGCGCCGGTTGCCCGGAGGTCACAACCTTAATGCGTGGTGAGGGTGCTCTCCCGGCTGACTTGGCCGCCATGTCATTTTTGACCACCAATGTTATGAACTTCACAGACGTCCTGACGACCGATGATGAAGGCTGCTATAGCACGGATCTGTATCGGGGTCCCTATCTCCCTAATGTTCCGGCAGACCCATGGGGCAATTCGTATGTGGTTGCTGCAAATAATTTTGCTGCGACTTCTACGGATCCGGTCTTTGTTTTTTCTGCAGGTCCTAATGGAAAGATAGAAACACCGACTTTCTCTTTGTCGCCTCTTGGTGATGACATCGGCATTCGTATCAAATAACCGCTAGATTTTTTTGAGGAGAGCGGCAGGGAATCCAGCTTTGCTGTTCCCCTGAAAAGTACTTTAGAACGCTTGCTTCTGTAATATATGAAAGGGCCGGGACGTTATGTTCCGGCCCTTTCATATATTACAGAAGCAAAAAGAGTTATTACCCCATGCGCCGCTCGAGACTCCGATACTGAATCGCCTCAGTGAGATGCTGTTCGCGAATGTGTTCAGGCCTGTCGAGATCAGTAAAAGGTGCAGACGACCTTGACGATGCGGCTGTAACTGAGGCGCTCTTTATAATGAACAACGCTACGGGTATAACCTCTTAGTCCCACAGAATATTCCCTCAGTTTTAAAAAATTTACCCACCCCCACCTCCCTTGGCGACCACCCCCCGTCGTCGCCGCCTCGAATTTGTTTTGCATCAGAAAGACGTTCAGTGTGGGTGAGTTTGACCAGTGTTTGAGTAGGTCGAAACCGTCTGTTTCGCCTGGGTGCTGGTCTTTGCGTTTCAATAACACCTTTGCTCCAATCCATCCTTAGGAAAAATGACCAAAAGGTTATCTTCCGGTCATCCTGCCACAATCTCCGATCTTTACAATTCCTTCTCGTCAATCTGTTTACATAACCATTTTTCGAGAAAAGGCCTTTGTAAATGAAATCTTCCCGATTCCAGCTTGCCATTATGGGGGCTGCTGTGGCGCTACTGCTGTTCTTTATAACCCGCTTGACGCTACTCGTGATCAGTTGGCAGGACGTCGCACCTACGCTGTCTGATCTGGTTGAAATATTTGCCGCCGGACTGCTCTTCGACGTTGGTATTATTGTTTATATGCTGGTCCTGCCGGTTCTTTACTGCTGGTTGGTCCCGCAGAAAATCTGGGGGAGCCGTTGGCACGGCTATGCTTTGCGGTTGATGGTGTTCTGTGGAATTTATGCTGCGGCTTTTATTGCCGTCGCCGAATATCTGTTCTGGGATGAGTTTCGCGTCAGGTTCAATTTTATAGCCATCGATTACCTCATCTATCGCCGTGAGGTGACCGATAATATCCTTCAGTCCTATCCGATCATCCCGCTTCTTGTCTCCTTGTTAGCGGTTGCCCTGCTGCTCTATCAGCCTTGTCGTCCCTGGATCGCTAGGGCTTTGGAGAGCTGTGAAGTTCTCTCCCGACGCAGTCTGGTGGCCGGAATTTTCATGTTGCTGCCACTCTCTTCTTTCCTGACTTTGAACCAGACGATACGGCAGATTTCGGATAATACCTACCAGTGTGAGCTCGCCAGCAACGGGCCTTATCAGTTTGTGGCCGCCTTTCGCAATAACGAGCTGGATTTCGATCAATTTTATGCTCGCTTGCCTGCAAACGATGCGGATCGTCTGCTGCGCTCTGAATTGGCGGGACCAAACGTCCGTTTTATCAGTCGGGAACCCTTTGATATTCGCCGGGACATTGCGCAGATCGGGCCGGAAAAACGGCTGAATGTGATACTGCTCATGGTGGAAAGCCTCAGTTCCGACTTCCTCGGTTATTTCGGCAATGACCGGAAACTGACCCCGAACCTCGATCAACTGATCGGAGAGGGGCTTTTCTTCGCCAATTTTTACGCGACCGGAACCCGGACGACGCGTGGTCTGGAGGCTGTCACCCTGTCGATCCCGCCAACACCGGGTCATTCGATTATCAAGCGAATTGGCCGCGAAAGTGATCAGTGGTCGCTGGGAAATGTGCTCAATGCCAAAGGGTACAAATCTTATTTTGCTTACGGCGGGAGGGGGTATTTCGAAAATATGAACAGTTTTTTCTCAAGCAATGGCTACCAGGTTCTGGATCAGACAACGACCCCGGCGAGCGAGATTGGTTTCTCCAACGCCTGGGGGATGGCTGATGAAGACCTGTATTCTCAAGTGTTGAAAACCGCCGATCAAGAAAGTCAGCAGCAACAGCCATTTTTTATACATGTCATGACGACCTCAAATCACCGTCCCTATACCTACCCGGATGGACGGATTGATATCCCTTC
The DNA here is from genome assembly GCA_002841765.1 of Deltaproteobacteria bacterium HGW-Deltaproteobacteria-4. NCBI lineage: Bacteria > Deltaproteobacteria > Deltaproteobacteria bacterium HGW-Deltaproteobacteria-4. The sequence continues at coordinate 160,165 of PHAV01000005.1, forward strand.
CGGTACAGGACGTGATGGCGCGGTCAAGTACAGTGATTACGTCATCAGCGAGTTTTTACGTCAAGCGCGGCAACGGACCTGGTTTACCGACACCCTCTTTGTCATTGTCGCGGATCATCAGGCGGGGAGTGCCGGCAAACGGGCGCTGCCGATCGAACGTTATCATATCCCGCTCTGGATCTATGCTCCGGCCCACCTGCAACCGCAGGTCATCGATAGTCTGGCCAGCCAGATCGACCTGGCGCCAACCCTGCTCGGCCTTCTCAATATGAGTTATCGCAGCTGTTTTTTCGGGCAGGATATTCTGCAAAAGCCGGCAAACCGGGCGCTGATCGCCAATTACCAGAATCTTGGGCTGTTTGACGGCGAACGTCTGGCAATTCTCGAGCCGCGCCAAAAAATGCTGCTTCAGCAGGGGTTCAATAACAAAGAGATATCAGAGCATGCGGCCAGCGTTGCTGATCCTCTGGTTCGGCGCGATATCTGTTATTATCAGGGAGCGGCGTACGTATATGGCAACCGTATTAATTCATGGGCGGCACGCAACAAATAGTCTCGACCACCACGGCGGACGACTCTACTTCTCCGCCATAGAAATTTTCCGGAAGATTGCTGGTTCTTCCCGAGGCAACGGACCAGAGGTTAGGGATGCAAGATGAAAATCACAAGTAACAAGCTGATTATATTGACCGCTATTTTTATTGTTGCAGTGGACAATGTTAAGTTTTTTTCTGACCTGTCGAGGGTCTTTCCGTTCTCCATCGCCAATAGTGGTTTTTTGACCTCTACGGCGGTTGTTTTGATCAGCTTTCTGGTTGTGTTGTTCACGATTTTCAACACCAGGTTCACCCTGAAGCCTTTTCTGATTCTGACCATTTTGACTGCTTCGTTTACCAGTTATTTTATCAATACGTATAATGTCATTATCGATGACACGATGATTCAGAATGTCGCAGAAACCAGTATGAGTGAATCTTTTGATCTCATCAGCTTCAAGCTGCTGCTCTATGTGCTCGTTCTTGGTGTGATTCCAGCCCTCATTGTTTATCGTTGCAAGGTTGAGCATCACAGCTTTAAAATGGCCACCCTCTTGCGGTTGCTGACGCTGGCCGGTGCCGTTGCGCTGATAGTGGTCGTGATCCTTCCTTTTAGCGGATTTTATGCCTCATTTTTCAGAGAGCATAAACCCTTGCGATACAATACAAATCCGACCTATGCATTCTATTCCGCCGGGAAATATCTAACCAATACGGCTTTCGCCGGTGAAAGGCCGTTACAAAAAATTGGTCTTGATGCGCAACAGGAAGCAGCGTCCACCCCCCGTCGCTTAGCTATTGTCGTCGTCGGCGAAGCCGTGCGTGCCGACCGCTTTTCGCTCAACGGGTATGAACGTAAGACTAATCCCTTGCTGGAAAAAGAGGATATTATCAATTTCCCCGAGATGTATTCCTGCGGCACATCCACCGCCATCTCGGTGCCCTGCATGTTTTCAGCTCAGGAGCGGGCGAATTACAGCGACGGTCTAGCGAAGTCGACCGAAAACGTACTCGATGTGCTGGCTCGTGCAGGAGTTCAAATTTTATGGCGTGACAACAATTCGAGCTCGAAAAGTGTTGCCGACCGCGTGCGTTATGAAGACTTCCGAACCCCGGATCGCAATCCGGAATGTGCTGGTGAGTGCCGGGACGTAGGCATGCTGACGGGTCTCCAGGAATTTATCGATGGCCAAAAGGGTGACATCCTCATTGTTCTGCATCAGATGGGTAACCACGGTCCCGCTTACGCTAAACGCTATCCTGGGGCATTTGAAGTGTTCAGCCCGGTCTGTGCGAACAACCAGATTGAAGCATGCAGCAACGAAGAGATTTCCAATGCCTATGATAACGCTGTACTTTATACCGACTATTTTCTTGCGCAGGTGATCCGCCTGTTAAAAGAGAATGACCGTATGTTCCAAACATCCTTGATCTACATGAGCGATCATGGTGAATCCCTCGGGGAGGGGGGTCTTTATTTGCACGGTATGCCCTACTTTATCGCTCCAGAAGAGCAAAAACATGTTGCGGCTTTGATGTGGTTTGGTCCGTCGGCCAAAAACGCCATCCATACTGAAACCCTGCGACAGGTCGCCGGTCACAGTTTTTCGCACGACAATTTATTTCATACCCTGTTAGGGCTGATGAAAGTAAAAACTTCCGTTTATGTAGCGGAAAAAGATATTCTGGCCCGGCGCTGAAGTGTCTTCGCGCTGGAAGTTGACATCAATTTCAGAGGAATAGTCAGGGGCTTGAGATGAAGAAAAATACCGGGTTGAAGCGTATCTTTCTGGCTGGAGGTTACTCTCTGGCAGGACTATCTGCGGCTTATCGTCAGGAAGCGGCTTTTCGCCAGGAGCTGTTGTTGGCCGTCGTTCTCATTCCACTGGCCTGTTGGCTGAGGGTTGCCCCCCTAGAACGGATGCTGATGATCGCCACTCTGCTGTTGGTGTTGGTCGTTGAGCTGCTCAATTCCGCCATCGAGGCTGTGGTCGACCGGATTGGTTCTGAACACCACGAGCTGTCCGGGCGGGCTAAAGATATGGGTTCAGCAGCCGTACTGATCAGTTTGCTTTTAACCGTCTATGTTTGGGGGACGGCCACTTGGCCTTTGCTGCAGACTTTTTTGATCCGGGAAAGGTGACAATGCGAATACTGCTGGTTGAGGATGATGATCGTACAGCCCAGTTTGTCAGGCGGGGATTTACTCAGGCCGGGTTTGCTGTCGATCGTGCCGCTGATGGCCTGGAGGGGCTTTTTATGGCTCAGGAAGTTGCTTACGATGCCGCCATCGTCGATATCATGTTGCCGCGCCTGGATGGTTTGGCACTGATTGAGCGCCTGCGTAAACAGCATATCAATACGCCGATCATTGTACTGAGCGCAAAAAAATCCGTTGATGAACGGATCCTCGGCTTACAGACCGGCGGGGATGACTATCTGGTCAAGCCCTTTGCCTTTACTGAACTGCTGGTCAGGGTGCAAACGCTGCTGCGCCGCAGTCAGGCTCAGGAAGAACCAACGGTCTTGAGTGTCGATGACCTGACACTGGATTTAGCGAAACGCAAAGTTCAGCGCGGCGGGATAGCGATCGAGTTGCAGTACCGGGAATTTTCACTGCTGGAATACCTGATGCGCAATCATGAGCGGGTTGTCTCCAAAACCATGATTATGGAGCACGTCTGGGACTATAGTTTCGATCCCGAAAGCAACGTGGTTGAATCCCGCATCTGTCGCTTGCGCGAGAAGATCGATCTGCCGCAGGCGAACAAGTTGATCCATACCGTGCGCGGGGCCGGCTATGTCCTGGAGAGGAGATAGCTCATGTTCCGGACTTTGGCTGCCCGGCTGACGCTGCTTTATGCGCTGCTCTTCTGTCTGTTGTCGCTGATTGTTTTTGTTGTGGTCAGCAAGAGCCTTGAAGCTCGTTTGCTGGGCATGGTTGACCTGGAACTTAGGGAAGAAGCAGAAGAATTTGCTAATATACTCAAGGTTGGCGGATTGTCCGTATTGAAGCAACAAGTCCAACTGGAAAGTGAGGGTGAGGATGTTGGAGAAATATTCATCCGCGTCTTCGATGTTGAACATAATAGTATTTCCTCAACTGATTTGAAGGCCTGGCCGGTTTTACCGGACGATTTTGATCTCTCGCGACAAGCTAAGGACGGCTGGTTTGAGACCCTGTCGGACCCTGCCTATGCAAATTCAGTGAGGATCTATAGCCGGCCACTCGGCGATAGTTATACTTTTCAGATGGGCACTTTTTTGTCAGAAAACGAAATACTGATGGAGCACTTTCGCCGGACGTTCGCTACGACTTTTAGCGCCGTGCTCCTGCTGGGCGTGACCATCGGTTTTTTTGTTGCCAGGGGAGCGTTGACCGGGGTGCAAAAAGTGCGGGAGGCTGCCGATCGGATCAGTTGCGGCGATCTGACCGGGGAAATCACTTTTCAGGATCGAGCCGAGGAGATCAACAGCTTGATCTCCTCGGTCAACCATATGCAGAAAAAAATCAAAACATTGATTCAAGAGCTTCAGGATGTGACCAATAATATCGCGCATGATCTGCGCAGTCCTGTCACGCGGATGCGTGGACTGGCGGAAACAAGCCTCACCGGAGAAGAGACGCTGGAAGACTATCGCGGACTTGCGGGGGCTGTTGTCGAAGAATGCGACAGCCTGGTCGGGGTCATCAATACTATGCTTGAAATTGCCGAGACTGATGCCGGGGTCAAGCCCTTGGTTTTACAGCCCGTTGATGTGGCGGAAATTGTCCGGGATGTCGTTGAATTGTACTCAGTGGTTGCCGAAGACAAAGAGATTCATGTAGCGTTGAAAATCACCGCTCAGCCTTTAATCGTAGAGGGTGATCGCAGGCGTTTGCAGCGCGCTTTTGCCAATCTCCTGGACAACGCCCTCAAGTTCACACCGATGGGGGGGCGGGTGCTCCTGGATGCCAGGCAGGATGAGGAACGGGTGGTGGTTTCCGTGACGGACAATGGCATGGGAATCAGTTCTGTCGATTTGTCCCATGTCTGTGAACGTTTTTACCGAGCCGATCGTAGTCGTTCGTCGCCGGGTACGGGACTGGGACTGAGCCTGGTGCAGTCCATCGTCCGGGCGCATGCCGGCGATCTGCAGCTTGTCAGTGATGAAACTACTGGAACACAAGTGACCATTCGCCTGAATGCCAGTGGGAACAGGCAAACAGTCTCTTGATGTAGCGCAACTTCACCATCGGACACGAAGGACTGTCAAAAAGATTAGGGAAGAAAATCCCACACCTGTCCCGTGCAGGTATTTCAACAAAGTTGAGGAGGAAATAATCGTGGATACCGCCACAGAGAGAAAACTTGTTATGGCTGTCGGTTTGTTGGGGATGATCGGCTGTACCGGAGGACGTTCGCAAACCCTGGGTGCACTGAGTCTGCTGATCGAAGATGGGAAAAGCAGATTAATGCCGGATGCGGTTATCAGTCGTGGTTTGAGACGCCTTATGGCCATCACGTTATTCATGCTCATAGGAGTGACCAATGCCATGGCAACAGAGGAAGCCCCGTACACGGTTATAAAAACGGACGATATTTTTGAGCTGCGCGAGTATGCACCCCAGGTTCTGGCTGAAATCATTGTTGACGGAGACCTGGAAGGTGCCGGAAACAAAGCCTTCAGGCCGCTGTTTCGCTACATCTCCGGTGAAAACAGATCACGTGACAAGATTGCTATGACGGCTCCTGTTTCGCAGGAACCGAAGGGAGAAAAAATATCCATGACTGCTCCGGTCAGTCAGCAGAGGGCCGAGGGAAAATGGGCCGTCAGTTTCATGATGCCCGCCTCATACACCATGGAAACACTGCCGGTTCCCGATGATCCAAATATCAAACTACGGCAGATTCCTGCCCGTCGGGTGGCCGCTGTTCGATATTCCGGTTTCTGGAGTGAGGGGAAGTATCTGCGCCACAAAGAAAAACTGGAAGAATGGATCAACGATAACCGTTTTACCGTTATCGGAGAAGCGGTCTGGGCCCGCTACAACGCTCCCTTTATGCCGTGGTTCATGCGTCGCAACGAAATCCTGATACCAGTAGCTGCTGATGCTCACTGATTCAGCCGGTGCTTCGATCTCGATGTCAATGCATTCGAGGTGGGAGCCGCCGGACACGGAAGCCCTTCGCCACGATCGGCGTATCGCTATCCAATGGCTTCAAAGCTACCAACCCCGGGGCTATAGCTGTAAAGCTGCCCGATGCTGATATCAAAATACCACCCATGCAAATGGAGATTTCCCGCCTCAACGCGTTCACTGATCCACGGGAAGGTGAGCAGGTTTTCCAGCGAGACCAGAATGGCCGCCTGCTCGCAGGCCCTGCTTTGCTTCGCCGGTTCCTTGCCCGGAAGTTCCTTGAGCACTTGTGTCTTGGCCCGTTCGGCAATCTGCACCCAGGGGCCGATAAACTCTGCCGACCGGCCGTTTGAAATGCCATGCATGAGAGCGCCGATACCGCCACACCCGGAGTGACCGAGGACGATGATACGCTCGACCTCCAGGTGGCAGACCGCATATTCCAGGGCAGCGCTGACCCCGTGATGATGGTTGTCGTTCTCGCACGGGGGAACAAGATTGGCCACATTGCGCACCACGAAGAGTTCACCCGGAGCGCAGCCGGTGAGTATGGCCGGATCGACCCGCGAATCGCTGCAACCGATGACCAGCACCTTCGGATTCTGCCCGTGTTGAAGCGGAGCGAACCTCTGCTCGTCCTGATCGAAATAATGTTGCTGAAACCTCTTGAAGCCGGCAATAAAGTGATCTATATCCTTCATTTTCCTTCTCCGAGTTGCTGTTGCAATGACGCTGATTTGGCCAGTAAGTTCTCCCGGGTTTCCTGTCGGAAGGTTTCCAATCGTTGTGCAATTTCCGGATGCTTGATAGAGAGGATTGAGCAGGCGAGATAAGCGGCGTTCCTGGCCCCATCCACCGCCACCGTCGCCACTGGAATGCCCGGCGGCATCTGGACAGTTGAATAGAGGGCATCCACTCCGCCGATAGCGCCGGAGGCCAGCGGCACACCGATAACCGGCAGGGTCGTTTTGGAAGCAACCACTCCCGCCAGATGGGCGGCCATGCCAGCTCCGGCAATCAGCACTTCGATGCCGCGCGCCCTGGCGGAGCTGGAGTATTCAGCGGTCTTATCCGGCAGACGGTGTGCCGAACAGATATCCATCTCGCAGGGGACTCCCATTTCCTTCAACACTTCTGCCGCTTTGCGCATCACCGGCAGATCGCTGTCACTTCCCATCAGGATGCCAACCAAAGGTTTTTTCATTACGTTCTCCTTTTTTTAGCGGTCTCTAAACACTGTTCAGGCTTGTCGCCCGCTGAATGCGATCCCTGACGGCCCTCCACGGGCCGCCATCCCGGAATCCCCGGCTCCAAACGATTCGGCTGAATTCACTTCCCCGTCCCGGTAAGCCGAACCAATGCCTCCATATATTTTTCGCCGGTTTTCCGGACAATCTCATCCGGCAGTGGCGGTGGCGGGGCGGTTTTGCCCCAGTCGAGAGTTTCCAGGTAATCCCGCAGGAACTGCTTGTCAAAACTCGGCTGCGCTCCGCCAGGCCGGTAGCTGTCACTTGGCCAGAAGCGTGAGGAATCCGGGGTCATGCATTCATCAATAATGATCAGTTCGCCGTTATGGATGCCGTACTCGAACTTGGTGTCAGCGATGATGATCCCCTTGGTGGCGGCGATGTCACGGGCCCGCTTGTAGATGGCGATGGTGACATCCCGGATCTTTTCGGCCATTTCCCGCCCAACCAACTCCACGCAGCGGTCAAAAGAGATGTTCTCGTCATGCTCTCCAAGCTCAGCCTTTGTGGATGGAGTGAAAATAGGTTCCGCCAGTTTGGCCGATTCCAGCAGTCCTTGCGGCAAGGGGAGGCCGCAGATGGCGCCGCTCTTTTGATAGTCCTTCCAGCCGGATCCCGAGATATAGCCTCTGACGATACACTCAACCGGCAGAGGCTTAGCCTTTCTGACCAGCATCGAGCGCCCTTCCAGAATATGGGCGTATTTGCGGCACTCGGCCGGAAAATCCTTCACATCGGTGGAAATGATGTGGTTAGGGATGATCTCTTCCATCTGGCGGAACCAGAATGCGGAGATTTGCGTCAAAACATAGCCCTTGTCGGGGATGCCCTCGCCCATGATCACGTCAAAGGCGGAGATGCGGTCGGTTGTGACGATCAGCAGGGTTTCACCAAGGTCATAAATGTCGCGGACCTTGCCGCGCGCGGCCAGTTTAAGATCGGGAAAATCGCTTGAAAGAAGAATGGCCATGATGTTCGTTATCCTTTCGGTGTAAAGACGTTAATTTTCATGCTGATATTTGAACGGAATAGGGGTCTCTGCGGCCGTTGCGGTTGATGTCTCGGGCGCAGTACATCTTGAGTATGATTTTCCGGAAAACCAGAAGGAGAAGAAGCTCATGGCGAGGACCATGAAGAAGGCGAAGATGATACCGGCTTTGCCGCCGGCAGCGCTGCCCATGAGGATGATAAGTACAGTAAGAAGGGAGAGAAGCAGAGTGGACTTGATGTGATTCATTATTTCTCTTACCTCCAGGGACGTGTTTAGTTCCTGTTCAAGAACTAAGGTGTCGCCGGGGGTGGGCCTGTAAAGGATTTTGTGTAAATGGGTTTGTCGGTTAATAAGTCGGCATCCTGTCGCCGAAGATGATCGTAAACTGATTGAGTGCCGATTTCC